>CAURTW010000012.1:0-30549 GCA_963527705.1 uncultured Streptococcus sp. | reverse complement strand
GCAACTCAATCGGAAATATCCTCCAACATGGGGTTATTCTTGAAAAAGCAACTTTGACCTTCAATGGTATTGGACACATTATTAAGGGTGCTAAGGGAGCAGATGCGCAACAAGAAAGTCGTGTTCTCATGCTTTCAGACCAAGCACGTTCAGATGCCAACCCAATTCTTTTGATTGACGAAAATGACGTAACTGCAGGACACGCGGCTTCTATCGGTCAGGTAGATCCAGAAGATATGTATTACCTCATGAGCCGTGGCTTGGACAAGGCAACTGCAGAACGTTTGGTTGTCCGTGGTTTCCTTGGCTCTGTTATCGTTGAGATTCCAGTCAAGGAAGTTCGTGATGAAATGATTGCAACTATCGAAGAAAAATTGTCAAAACGCTAAGGGGAAGCCTATGTTAGATGTAGAAGCGATTCGCAAGGATTTTCCAATTTTAGACCAGATTGTTAATGATGAACCGTTGGTCTATTTGGACAATGCTGCGACGACACAAAAACCACTAGCAGTTCTGGAAGCCATTAATCGCTACTATGAACAGGATAATGCCAATGTTCATCGTGGTGTTCATACCTTGGCGGAGCGGGCGACAGCGTCCTATGAAGCCGCTCGTGAAACCATTCGTAAGTTTATCAATGCAGGTTCGACAAAGGAAGTTCTCTTTACTAGAGGAACGACAACCAGTCTGAACTGGGTAGCTCGCTTTGCTGAGGAAGTCCTGACAGAAGGGGATCAGGTCTTGATTTCTATCATGGAACACCATTCCAACATCATTCCTTGGCAGGAAGCCTGCCGTAAGACTGGGGCAGAGCTTGTCTATGTCTATCTCAAGGACGGAGCTCTGGATATGGATGATTTGCGAGCTAAATTGACTGACAAGGTCAAGTTTGTCTCGCTAGCTCACGCCTCAAATGTTCTTGGTGTGGTCAATCCAATCAAAGAAATCACTCAATTGGCCCACCAAGTTGGAGCCCTCATGGTGGTGGATGGTGCTCAATCTACGCCTCATATGAAGATCGATGTTCAGGACTTGGATGTGGACTTCTTTGCCTTTTCGGGTCACAAGATGGCTGGTCCGACTGGTATCGGTGTACTTTACGGCAAAGAGAAGTATCTGGAACAAATGTCACCAGTAGAATTTGGTGGTGAGATGATCGATTTTGTCTATGAGCAATCTGCTAGCTGGAAGGAATTGCCTTGGAAATTTGAGGCTGGAACGCCAAATATGGCAGGTGCTATCGGACTTGCTGCAGCAGTGGATTATCTAGAAAAGATTGGTATGGATGCCATTGAATCTCATGAACAGGAATTGATTGCATACGTCTATCCCAAATTGCAGGCCATTGAAGGTTTGACCATTTATGGTTCGCAGGACTTGGCTCAACGGTCAGGTGTCATTGCCTTCAACCTAGGGGATCTTCATCCTCATGATCTTGCTACAGCATTAGATTATGAAGGAGTGGCTGTTCGTGCTGGTCACCATTGCGCCCAACCTTTGCTTCAGTATTTGGAAGTCCCAGCAACAGCTCGTGTAAGTTTTTATATCTACAATACCAAGGCAGATTGTGACAAACTAGTCGATGCTTTACAAAAGACAAAGGAGTTTTTCAATGGCACTTTCTAAACTAGATAGCCTTTATATGGCAGTGGTGGCAGACCATTCGAAAAATCCACATCACCAAGGGAAGCTGGAAGATGCTGAGCAAATCAG
Source organism: uncultured Streptococcus sp. (assembly GCA_963527705.1). Taxonomy (GTDB): domain Bacteria; phylum Bacillota; class Bacilli; order Lactobacillales; family Streptococcaceae; genus Streptococcus. The sequence continues at coordinate 28,836 of CAURTW010000012.1, read as the reverse complement.
CCTCAATAATCCAACCTGTGGGGATGTCATCAACCTCTCTGTCAAGTTTGACGCAGAGGACCGTTTGGAAGATATTGCTTTTCTAAATTCAGGATGCACGATTTCAACTGCCTCTGCTAGTATGATGACAGATGCAGTTTTAGGCAAGACCAAACAAGAAATTCTAGAACTTGCGACCATTTTTTCAGAAATGGTTCAAGGGCAAAAAGATGAGCGTCAAGACCAACTTGGAGACGCGGCTTTCTTATCAGGTGTTGCCAAATTCCCACAACGGATTAAGTGTGCAACCCTGGCTTGGAATGCCCTTAAGAAAACAATTGAAAATCAAGATAACAAGTAAGACAAGTTTCTTTTGTCTTATGAATCAGTAGAAATGAAGAATGAAAGAAAGGATATTATGGCTGAAGAAAGAGTAGAACCAAAACCAATTGACCTTGGTGAATATAAATTTGGTTTCCATGATGATGTAGAGCCTGTCCTATCGACAGGAAAAGGATTGAATGAAGATGTCATTCGTGAACTATCAGCTGCTAAGGGAGAACCTGAGTGGATGTTAGAATTCCGTTTGAAGTCTTATGAAACCTTCAAAAAAATGCCCATGCAAACTTGGGGAGCAGACTTGTCAGAGATTGATTTTGATGACTTGATCTACTACCAAAAACCATCTGATAAACCAGCTCGTTCATGGGATGAGGTTCCTGAAAAAATTAAAGAAACCTTTGAACGTATTGGTATACCAGAAGCTGAGCGTGCTTATCTAGCTGGTGCCTCTGCCCAGTACGAGTCAGAAGTGGTTTATCACAACATGAAGGAAGAGTTCCAGAAATTGGGTATTATCTTTACAGATACGGATTCTGCCCTCAAGGAATACCCAGACTTGTTTAAACAATACTTTGCCAAGTTGGTACCGCCGACAGATAACAAGTTGGCTGCCCTCAACTCAGCAGTATGGTCAGGTGGAACCTTTATCTACGTACCAAAAGGTGTTAAGGTAGATATCCCACTTCAAACTTACTTCCGTATCAACAACGAAAATACTGGTCAGTTTGAACGTACCTTGATTATCGTTGATGAGGGAGCAAGTGTTCACTATGTAGAAGGATGTACAGCACCAACTTATTCAAGTAACAGCTTGCATGCGGCCATCGTAGAAATCTTTGCCTTGGATGGAGCTTATATGCGTTATACGACTATCCAAAACTGGTCTGATAACGTCTATAACTTGGTAACGAAACGTGCTAAAGCTCAAAAGGATGCCACTGTTGAGTGGATTGATGGAAACTTGGGTGCAAAGACTACCATGAAATACCCATCAGTTTACCTTGATGGAGAAGGGGCGCGTGGTACCATGCTCTCTATCGCTTTTGCCAATGCTGGGCAACATCAGGATACTGGAGCTAAGATGATTCACAACGCTCCACATACAAGCTCGTCTATTGTATCTAAATCCATCGCTAAAGGTGGAGGAAAGGTTGACTATCGTGGACAAGTAACCTTTAATAAAAGCTCTAAGAAATCTGTCTCTCACATCGAGTGTGACACCATTATTATGGATGACTTGTCAGCATCAGATACCATTCCATTTAATGAAATTCACAACTCGCAAGTCGCTTTGGAACACGAAGCTAAGGTATCTAAGATTTCAGAAGAGCAACTCTATTACCTCATGAGCCGTGGATTGTCAGAATCTGAGGCAACTGAGATGATTGTTATGGGATTTGTAGAACCCTTTACAAAAGAACTTCCAATGGAATATGCAGTTGAGCTGAACCGTTTGATTAGCTATGAAATGGAAGGATCAGTTGGGTAAGAATATGTAGAATCTGAGCAGGATTTATTCTGTTCGGATTTTTTTGAAAAATTATCTTATAAATATTCACAAAATCACTTTTATATGATAAAATAAAACAATCATATTTAATGGAGATGAAGTATGAATATTTTTAGAACAAAAGATGTTAGCTTGGGACGTACTGAAATGCACCGTCATTTAAAAGTATGGGATTTGATTTTATTAGGAATCGGTGCCATGGTAGGAACTGGGATTTTTACCATTACAGGAACCGCAGCAGCAACGCTTGCTGGTCCGTCACTGGTTGTATCCATAGTGATTTCTGCCCTTTGTGTTTCTTTATCCGCCCTCTTTTTCGCAGAGTTTGCCTCTCGTGTTCCTGCAACTGGTGGTGCTTATAGTTATTTGTATGCAATTTTGGGTGAATTACCAGCTTGGATTGCTGGTTGGTTGACCATAATGGAGTTCATGACAGCAGTTTCTGGTGTGGCCTCTGGTTGGGCAGCTTATTTTAAAGGCTTGCTCAGTAACTATAGTATTTCAATGCCTCAAGCCTTGAATGGGACCTTTAACCCTGAGCAGGGTACCTATATAGACCTTTTACCTATTTTGGTACTGACACTGGTAACCTGTTTAGTTTTATTAAATTCCAAGGCAGCATTGCGTTTTAATTCGCTTCTAGTCGTCTTGAAATTCTCTGCTCTCGCTTTGTTTATTCTAGTTGGTATCTGGTATATTAAACCAGAAAATTGGTCCAACTTTGCTCCCTTTGGTTTTGGTCAAATTTATGGTGGAAGTACTGGAATAATGGCAGGAGCATCTTTGATGTTCTTTGGTTTCCTAGGATTTGAATCAATTTCTATGGCTGTTGATGAAATTCAAAATCCACAAAAGAATGTCCCACGAGGTATTGTTTTGTCTTTGACAATCGTAACGATTCTCTATGCTCTGGTTACATTAGTATTGACAGGGATTGTTCACTACAGCCAACTCAATGTGGATGATGCTGTAGCATTTTCATTGCGAAGTATAGGAATTGGTTGGGCAGCTAATTATGTGTCATTAGTGGCCATTTTAACCCTAATAACAGTGTGTATTTCTATGACTTATGCCTTATCGCGTATGATTTACAGTTTAGCACGTGATGGTCTTTTACCTCGAAGTTTTAAGCAATTAAGCAAAACAAGTCGTGTTCCTAAAAATGCGACCATCTTAACAGGAGTTGCTTCTGCAATTGCAGCAGGAGTGTTTCCACTGGCTAGTATTGCAGCCTTTCTAAATATTTGTACGCTTGCTTATCTTATCTTATTGGCTTATGGAATTATAAAACTTAGAAAGGATAAGGGAATGCCTAAAGAAGGAGAATTCAAAACTCCCCTAGTTCCCTTGTTGCCGATTCTCTCGATTCTAATCTGTCTTTCCTTTATGCTTCAATATAGTGTAGAAACATGGATTGCGTTTGGAATTGCTCTTGTAGTTGGACTTGTGATTTACTTTACTTATGGCTATCGTCATTCTACACTTTCTGAATAAAGAAAAAGCTGGAACTTTGAATTGCACCCCAAAAGTTAGACAGAAAAAATCTAACTTTTGGGGTGTTTTTATTATGAAATTAACTTATGATGATAAAGTTCAGATCTATGAACTTAGAAAACAAGGATATAGCATAGAGAAGCTTTCAAATAAATTTGGGATAAACAATTCTAATATTAGGTACATGATTAAATTGATTGATCGTTATGGAATAGAGTTCGTCAAAAAAGAAAAAAATCGTTACTATTCTCCTGAATTAAAACAAGAAATGATTGATAAAGTCCTACATGAAAACTGGTCTCAAGATAGAGTTTCTCTCGAATATGCTCTCCCAAATCGTGGTATGCTTCCAAATTGGATGGCACAATACAAGAAAAACGGGTATACTATTGTTGAGAAAACAAGAGGGAGAGTACCTAAAATGGGACGTAAGCCAAAAAAGAGACCTGAAGAGAGGACAGAATTAGAACGTCTTCAAGCAGAAAATGAGTACCTGAGAGCGGAGAATGCTATCCTAAAAAAGTTGAGAGAACTCCGCTTGAAGGAGGAAAAAGAGAAAGAAGAAAGACAGAAATTGTTCAAGAATTAATGACTGATTTTTCGTTAGATATTCTTCTAAAAGCCATTAAATTATCTCGTTCGACCTACTACTATCACTTGAAACAGCTAGACAAACTAGATAAGAATCAAGAGCTTAAAGCTGAAATTCAATCCATTTTTATCGAACATAAGGGAAATTATGGTTATCGTCGGATTCATTTAGAACTAAGAAATCGTGGTTATCTGGTAAATCAGAAAAGAGTTCAACGCTTGATGAAAGTACTCAATTTACAAGCTAAAATGCGACAGAAACGAAAATATTCTTCTCATAAAGGAGATGTTGGCAAAAAGGCAGAGAATCTCATTCAACGTCAATTTGAAGCAGCCAAACCAATGGAAAAGTGTTATACGGATGTGACAGAGTTTGCCATTTCAAATAGCACGCAGAAATTGTATTTATCGCCTGTTTTAGATGGCTTTAACAGCGAAATTATTGCTTTTAATCTTTCTTGTTCTCCTAATTTAGAACAAGTAAAAACGATGTTGGAACAGGCCTTCACAGAGAAACACTACGAGAATACGATTCTCCATAGTGACCAAGGTTGGCAATACCAACACGATTCTTATCATCGGTTCCTAGAGAGTAAGGGAATTCAAGCATCTATGTCACGTAAAGGTAACAGCCCAGACAACGGTATGATGGAGTCCTTCTTTGGCATTCTGAAATCGGAGATGTTTTACGGTTATGAGAAGTCGTTTCAGTCGCTTAACCAATTGGAACAAGCCATTGTAGACTATATTGATTACTACAACAATAAACGAATTAAGGTAAAACTAAAAGGACTCAGTCCTGTGCAATACAGAACTAAATCCTTCGGATAAATTAATTGTCTAACTTTTTGGGGTCAGTACACAGCTCTCTGACTTCAGAGGGCTTTTTTATTGAGGTTTTATCGGTCGCAATTTTGGAGACTACAAAAACCGGTCAGAAAAGTCTCTATCGTGCCATTTTGTTTTATCGGTCACAATTTTGGAGACTACAAAAACTACTTCGGCTTTCGCTGCGGCTTTCTCATCGTTTTATCGGTCACAATTTTGGAGACTACAAAAACTGCTGTCAAATCTTTCTTATAGAAGTAATGGTTTTATCGGTCACAATTTTGGAGACTACAAAAACCGAGGAACGTGCTGGGTTTACTAACCTTTTGTTTTATCGGTCACAATTTTGGAGACTACAAAAACCTCAAATGGTATCAGCTAATTACACCATAAAGGTGCGCAGCTACTCGGCTTGAAAAGCCGAGTAGCTGTCTGCAAGCCCCCTCGGAGAGCCCACACTTTACGAAGTAAGGTATAGTATGTTATACTTTACATGGAAGTAGTCACCGAATTCCAGTTAGAAATTACTTTGTAACTACATTTTGAGGAGGAGTAAAATGCTTTCCTACGTTCGACATTATCCACTAGCGATAGCTAAATTAATGTGTCTGTGCTTCCCTAAAATCTGCTGATTTATTACTGACTAATACAGGAGTTTTTTATGGTACAGACAATCATATCTGCTATTGGTGTTTATATTTCTACCAGTATCGATTATTTAATTATTTTAATTATTTTATTTGCACAGCTATCACAGAATAAACAGAAATGGCATATTTATGCGGGGCAATATCTAGGAACAGCCTTACTTGTAGGGGCGAGTTTAGTTGCTGCTTATGTCGTTAATTTCGTGCCTGAAGAATGGATGGTTGGATTGCTTGGTTTAATCCCTATCTATTTAGGGATTCGCTTTGCAATTGTTGGAGAAGGTGAGGAAGAAGAGGAAGAAATTATTGAAAGATTAGAACAAAGCAAGGCAAATCAACTGTTTTGGACAGTTACATTGCTGACAATTGCGTCTGGCGGAGATAATTTAGGTATCTATATACCTTATTTCGCTTCGTTAGATTGGTCACAGACCCTCATGGCGTTGCTTGTGTTTGTAATCGGCATAATTATCTTATGCGAGATTAGTCGGGTGTTATCCTCTATTCCGTTAATATTCGAGACAATTGAAAAATACGAGCGAATCATTGTGCCCTTAGTATTCATTCTACTTGGACTATACATCATGTATGAAAATGGCACGATAGAGACTTTTCTGACCGTGTAGATTTTTTTGTTTCACTAGGATTTTAGTCCGAGCTCAAATCAGCTCTCTAATTTTAGAGGGCTTTTTATGTTGTCACTTTACCTCGATATACTCAAGTATAATTTTCGGTTACGATTATTAGCACTGTAAGACCAACTATATTTATTTTTCTCATCTTGTTCCATTGTTGAAAATATGGTATACTTTTCATGAGAATTTTCTAAATTTTTAAGATTCTATCAAAGGAGGTTTGCATGCTTTCCAAATTTTCTGGAAGCCGACAAGACCAGCAATTTGTGTTACTTTTAGTTATTTTGCTAGGTATTTTAGGGATTTCTCTCTTTCTAGCAGTTTCAATGGGATCTGTTGCGATTGATCTAGGAGATACTTATCGGATTATCTTGAGCAGGTTGGGATTTCCTCTTGAGATAGGAGAGGTTTCCAAGTCTACTCTTGCCATTGTATGGAACATGAGATTCCCTCGAGTATTGTTAGGTCTGATAGTAGGAGCAGGCCTTTCTATGTGTGGTAGCGTGATGCAGTCTACAGTGAACGATCCCATCGCAGAGCCTTATATCTTAGGAATATCTGCGGGTGCAACTCTAGGTGCAACCCTGAGCATCATTCTTGGTTTAAAAGTGATGATTAGCCTTGGAGCTTTTCTTGGAGCTATTTTGGCAACAATTGCTGTCCTCATCATTGCCTCTATGCAGGGAAGGATGACGACTTCTAGTCTGATCTTATCAGGAACGGTGGTCAATGCTCTCTTTCTGGCTTTTTCCAACTTTATCATCTCTGTTGGCGCTAATGCAGACAGTGTGATGACCATTAAGTTTTGGACCATGGGTTCGCTTGCTGGAACTACTTGGTCTGACTTAGTCCTGCCAACTATAGTAGTAGGATTGGCCCTTCTATTTTTCTCTACCCAGTATCGTGTTTTTAATGCGATGATGATGGGAGATGAGGCTGCTTTAACTTTGGGAATTCCCTTACGCTTCTATTGGTATCTTTATGTGACCATGGTGGCTGTGCTGACAGCAGTCTTAGTGGCAACCTGTGGGATTATTGGATTTGTTGGTCTCATTACTCCTCACTTAGCTCGAGGGTTAGTAGGAACGAATTACAGGAGACTTTTTCCCGTTGCGACCTTACTGGGTGCCCTCTTTGTCGTCTGGGCAGATGTACTTTCTCGTGTCATTATTCCAAATGCTGAGCTTCCAATTGGTATTTTCACAGCCTTAGTAGGTGCTCCCTTCTTTATCTACATTGTTGGAGGTAGGCGAAGGGAGGTGAGGGCCTGATATGGACTTGATTTGTCAGGATGTCCACTTTGGACTAGGAGAGAAAAAAATCCTCAAAGGAGTTTCTCTTAAGGTTGAGGGGTATCAATTTCACACGATACTAGGGCCAAATGGAAGTGGAAAAACCAGCCTGCTTAAACTCCTCTATCGTCAGGAAAAGGCGGACAAAGGCTTGATAAGCCTAGATGGAAAGCCTCTGGAACAATGGACACTCAAAGAAACAGCCAAGCAAATGGCAGTTGTCACCCAGTTTAATCAATTGCAGTTTGATTGTACAGTTGAGGAAATCGTCTTGTTGGGCAGAACTCCCCACCTCTCTTTTTTACAGAAGGAAAAGGAAAGGGATTATGCCCTCGTTCAAGATGCTCTTGTCAAGGTGGATATGCTCGAGAAGAAAACTCGTCTCTATTCGTCTCTGTCAGGGGGGGAGAAACAACGAGTCTTGTTAGCACGCGCCTTAGCGCAAGAACCGACTCTCTTGCTCCTGGACGAACCAACCAATCACCTGGATATCAAGTACCAGTTAGACTTGTTGGCCATTGTGAAGAATCTCAAGGTCAATGTTTTAGCTGTCCTACATGATATTCAACTTGCTTGTCGCTATTCGGATTATCTCTATCTGATGAAAGAGGGAGAAATCCTTTACCAAGGGACTCCAAAGGAGACCATCACCCCTGAGTCATTGCAAACTGTATATGGAGTTCAAAGTCAGGTGACTTGGACCGAGGATCAGCAAGCCATGATTCACTATTTATAAGAATGAAAAGGAAAACAAGATGAAAAAAACACTAAGCATTTTACTCGTAACAGTAGCTACCCTAACCATGGCAGCTTGTGGCAATACTACTACAGAAAAAGCTACCACACAATCTAGCACAGAAACAAGTCAAAAGGCGAGCGCAGAGACGACTTATCCACTAACGGTTAAAACCTATGATGCTAAGGGAAATGAAGTCGAACAAGTCTTTGACAAGGCTCCTGAAAAAGTTATCACAAATAACCTTTCAACTACTGAAATCTTGTTGGAGTTAGGGCTGAAGGATAAAATTGCTGGCATGCTCAACCCTGATAATGCTGTGACGGACAAATACAAGGACGCTATTGCAGCTATTCCTCAAATCGGGGATAAAAAAACAGTCTCACAAGAGACAGTCCTTTCTTATGAGCCAGATGCAGTGATGGGTCGAAACATGATGTTTTCCGAAAAATCCTTGGGGTCAGTTAGCACTTGGAATGAAAATAAAATCCCAGTCTATACGCAAAAAGCTTCTCTCTCAACGATTCAGCAAGATTTGGGGAATATCGTGGAAGATGTCAAAAATCTTGGAATGATTTTTAATGTTCAGGACAAGGCTAACGATTACGCAGCTCAATTACAAACTAAAATTGACGCTGTTAAGAAAGCAAATCCAGCAAGTCAAGGTGAAAAGAAAAAGGCTTTGATTATGGTTGCTTATAATGATCAAACCTTCGGTGCCTACAAGTCTGCTTTGCAAGAAAGTTTGCTGAACCAACTTGGTTATACAAATGTTGCTACGGGGACATCAGGCTTGACCTTGGAAAATCTCGTGTCAATGGATCCTGAATTGATTATCTATGTAACCAGCGATCGCAATAAAAAATTGGATGAAAAAGCAGTAGAGTTGATGAAGGCAAATGCTGTTTTGGAAAGCGTTCCTGCTATTAAGAATCAAAAAATCATGACCATCTCTTACGATGAGTTGATGGACTATGGTCCAGCAGTGATTGATTCCCTTGAGAAAATCAATGACTTTATCAATAAATAATGAGTTTGATTGGGAAGGAATTCAAGTCAAAATCAGCCTTCCTTCTAACTACGATCCCAATCAAATCTATCCGGCAATTTTATTGAATGATGGAAACTTGGACTTCCTATCGTCCCTTTCCGAATCTGTGATTTTAGTGGGATTGACCTCTAAAAATCGCCTAGATGACTACACTCCTTGGAAGGCAGCTGCTCTGAGAGATGGAGCTCCAGAGTTTGGAGGTCAGGCCAACGTCTATCATGATCATTTGTTTGGAGCTCTTTTAGATAAGTTGCAGTCGCTTTATCTACTGGATGAAGCACGCCTTGCTTATGGAGGCTACTCACTAGGTGGTTTGGCGGCAGTCTACAGTCTTTTCAGCTTTGACAAGGTTTCCTGTGTCTTTTCGATCTGCGGTTCCTTTTGGTATCCTGATTTTGTGACTTACTGCAAGGAAGAAAATGTGAAAAATCTAGACTGTTTGCTGTATTTACAGAACGGTCAAACAGAAGGAGTCAATCATAGCAATCGCTTGGCTCAAGCACCAATCTATGCTGAGCAGATTCATACCAGTCTTCAGAAACGCTATCCGAACGGTCAGTTTGTCTTTGATCCTTATGGACACCATGAACAAGTGGCTGAGCGATTTCTAGTTTTTTCCAGCTGGTTGGCCCAAAAATGGAAAATCGAATAAAAGATTTATCCCTTGGCTTTTGCCAAGGGATTGTTGTATTTGTTTAACCAAGGTTTTCTCTCTTTTTATCTGGATTCCAGACGAAGCTTGCGATAAAGCTAAAGATGATGGTTAGGATAGCGAGTATAATGGTAAGGATGAGGGCAGGGATGCGGATAAGCCACCAGAGTGGGTTTGGTTTTTTATTATTGTGCCATTGTTTCGTTTCTTGGTCCAAACGTTGAAATTCTGCTTGGATACGATTGGCGACTGTTTCAATGCCTTCATCATTCATTTTCTTGATATCTGAGATATCAATTGGATTTCCAAAGTTCATATCGACACGTTCACGGCTAACTAAGCCCTTCAAAGTCATGGGACCTGTGTAGGTAACTGGCATGATACGGACTTTGGCCATTTTGGCAATCAGAGCTACGCCCCCCTTGACATCGTTTGAGTGACGGCTCCCACTTGGAAACATGATGAGAGAGCGATCACTTTTTTTGAGAACATTGATAGGATATTTGATGGCAGAAGCGCTAGGATTTTCTCGGTCGATAGGAAAGGCGCCACACATACGGATCCACCAGCCAAAGATACGGTTAGTAAAGAGTTCTTTTTTGGCCATAAAGATAAATTGTTTTGGTTTGGTCGCAAAGGCCATGTAAACAGGATCCCACCAGGTGCGGTGAGGGGCAACTAGAATATAATTTTCATCTTGATTAGGAATTTTATCAGTATTGTGATAGTGGGCATTGCCATTGATGGACCATAGGAGCAATACAACCAATCCACGTAAATAAGTATAAAACATGCGATCTCCTTCGATTATTTTCTTGTTATTATTATACCTTATCAAAGGAGGGCTGGCAAACTTTTCCCTTGACTAGGTGCATATTTGGGGTGAGATTAGAATTCTTTTAGAAAAAATGATATGATAGAATTTATGGATAAAAATAAGATTATGGGATTAACCCAAAGAGAAGTCAAGGAAAGACAGGCTAAGGGCTTGGTCAATGATTTTACTGCTTCGGCCAGTACCAGCACTTGGCAAATCGTTAAACGAAATGTCTTTACCCTTTTTAACGCTTTGAACTTTGCCATTGCTTTGGCACTAGCCTTTGTGCAGGCTTGGAGCAATTTGGTCTTTTTTGCTGTTATCTGCTTTAACGCTTTTTCTGGAATTGTGACCGAGCTGCGAGCTAAACACATGGTGGATAAGCTCAATCTCATGACCAAGGAAAAGGTCAAGACTATTCGTGATGGTCAGGAAGTTGCTCTTAATCCGGAAGAATTGGTGCTAGGAGATATCATTCGTCTGTCTGCAGGAGAGCAGATTCCCAGTGATGCCTTGGTTTTGGAAGGCTTTGCGGAAGTCAATGAAGCCATGTTGACGGGGGAGAGTGATTTGGTGCAAAAGGAAGTTGATGCCTTGCTTTTGTCAGGAAGCTTCCTAGCCAGTGGGGCAGTTTTAGCTCAAGTTCACCATGTTGGGGCTGATAACTATGCTGCCAAACTCATGCTGGAAGCCAAGACCGTTAAACCTATCAACTCTCGTATAATGAAATCGCTGGATAAGTTAGCAGGTTTTACTGGGAAGATTATCATTCCTTTTGGTCTGGCTCTCTTGCTAGAAGCCTTGCTTTTAAAAGGCTTGCCTCTTAAGTCGTCTGTTGTAAATTCATCGACAGCCCTACTGGGAATGTTGCCTAAGGGAATTGCCCTTTTGACCATTACTTCGCTCTTGACAGCGGTGATCAAGCTAGGTTTGAAAAAGGTTTTGGTGCAGGAGATGTACTCTGTTGAGACCTTGGCGCGCGTGGATATGCTCTGTCTGGACAAGACGGGCACCATCACCCAAGGAAAGATGCAGGTGGAGGCTGTTCTTCCGCTGACGGCAACTTATGGTGAAGAGGCTATTGCCAGCATCCTGACCAGCTACATAGCCCATAGTGAGGATAAAAATCCAACTGCCCAAGCTATTCGCCAGCGTTTCCAAGGTCTAGTAGCCTATCCTATGATTTCCAATCTCCCCTTCTCCAGCGACCGCAAGTGGGGAGCCATGGAGTTAGAAGGTTTGGGAACAGTTTTCTTAGGTGCACCTGAGATGTTGCTGGACTCTGAAGTCCCAGAAGCCAGAGAGGCCTTGGAGAGAGGTTCACGTGTCTTGGTCTTAGCTCTCAGTCAGGAGAAATTAGACCATCACAAACCACAAAAACCATCTGATATTCAGGCTCTAGCCTTGCTGGAAATTTTGGATCCCATTCGAGAAGGAGCAGCAGAGACGCTGGACTATCTCCGTTCTCAGGAAGTGGGCCTCAAGATTATCTCTGGTGACAATCCAGTTACGGTATCCAGCATTGCCCAGAAGGCTGGTTTTGTGGACTATGATAGTTATGTAGATTGCTCGAAAATTACGGATGAGGAATTGGTTGCTATGGCGGAGGAGACTGCTATTTTCGGACGTGTTTCCCCTCATCACAAGAAACTCATCATCCAAACGCTGAAAAAAGCAGGTCATACAACGGCTATGACAGGGGACGGGGTCAATGATATTCTAGCCCTTCGTGAGGCGGATTGTTCTATCGTAATGGCGGAGGGAGATCCTGCGACTCGTCAGATTGCCAATCTGGTTCTCTTGAACTCTGACTTTAATGATGTTCCTGAGATTCTCTTTGAAGGTCGTCGCGTGGTCAATAACATTGCCCACATCGCCCCGATTTTCTTGATTAAGACCATCTATTCCTTCTTGCTCGCAGTTATCTGTATCGCCAGTGCTTTACTAGGTCGGTCTGAGTGGATCTTGATTTTCCCCTTCATTCCAATCCAGATTACCATGATTGACCAGTTCGTGGAAGGTTTCCCACCATTCGTTCTGACTTTTGAGCGAAATATCAAACCTGTCGAGCCAAACTTCCTCAGAATATCCATGCTTCGTGCCCTACCAAGCGCTCTCATGGTCGTCTTCAGCGTCCTGTTTGTGAAAATATTTGGAAGTAGTCAAGGTTGGTCTGAGTTAGAAATCTCAACTCTACTCTATTATCTATTGGGGTCAATTGGTTTCTTGTCCGTATTTAGAGCCTGCATGCCATTTACCCTCTGGCGTGTCCTCTTGATTGTTTGGTCAGTAGGAGGCTTCCTAGCCACAGCTCTCTTCCCAAGAATTCAAAAACTGCTTGAAATTTCAACCTTAACAGGACAAACATTACCTGTTTATGGTGTCATGATGTTGGTCTTTACCGTGATTTTCATTCTAACCAGTCGCTATCAAGCTAGAAAATAAAGAAAGGCTGCAATCTGTGGATTGCGGTCTTTTTAGGTGCAAGATTGCTAGCTGAAATGTGGTATAATAAGAGGTAATAGAGTTTTGGAAAGAGAGAGAAGATGATTTCAAAGAGATTAGAATTGGTGGCTTCCTTTGTGCCACAGGGAGCCATTTTGCTAGATGTGGGAAGTGACCATGCTTATCTGCCTATCGAGTTGGTCGAAAGAGGCCAAATCAAAAGTGCCATTGCAGGTGAGGTGGTGGAAGGCCCCTACCAGTCCGCGGTTAAAAATGTTGAAAGTCACGGGTTAAAGGAGAAAATTCAAGTCCGTTTAGCCAATGGCTTGGCAGCCTTTGAAGAGGCAGACCAAGTGTCTGTCATTACCATTGCAGGTATGGGCGGCCGTTTGATTGCTAGAATTTTAGAAGAAGGCTTGGGTAAGTTAGCGAATGTAGAGCGTTTAATCCTCCAACCCAATAATCGTGAAGACGATTTGCGTATCTGGTTACAAGACAATGGTTTTCAGATTGTAGCAGAAAGCATCCTAGAAGAAGCTGGCAAGTTTTATGAAATTCTAGTTGTGGGAACGGGACAAATGAAGCTATCAGCCAGTGATGTTCGCTTTGGTCCCTTCTTGTCCAAAGAGCTCAGTCCGTTTTTTGTACAAAAATGGCAAAAAGAAGCTGAGAAGCTAGAGTTTGCCCTCGGACAAATTCCAGAAAAAAATCTGGAGGAACGTCAAGTTCTAGTAGATAAAATTCAAGCCATCAAGGAGGTTCTCCATGTTAGCAAGTGAAGTGATTAATGCGTATGAAGCCTTTTGCCCTCAGGAATTTTCCATGGAGGGAGACAGTCGTGGTTTGCAAATTGGCACTTTAGACAAGGATATCCAAAGGGTCATGGTAGCTCTGGATATTCGTGAAGAAACGGTGGCTGAAGCCATTGAAAAGGGTGTGGACTTGATTATTGTCAAGCACGCGCCGATTTTCCGTCCGATCAAGGACTTGGTAGCTAGCCGTCCGCAAAATCAGATTTACATCGACCTCATCAAGCATGACATCGCAGTTTATGTCAGCCATACCAATATTGACATCGTTGATAACGGGTTAAATGACTGGTTCTGCCAGATGCTAGGTATTGAGGAGACGACCTATCTGCAGGAAACAGGCACTGAACGTGGGATTGGACGGATTGGGAATATTCAACCTCAGACATTTGGAGAATTGGCCCAGCATGTCAAACAAGTCTTTGGTCTAGATAGTCTTCGAATGGTTCATTATCAAGAGAGTGATTTGCAGACGCCTATTTCAAGAGTAGCCATCTGTGGTGGTAGTGGTCAATCTTTCTATAAGGATGCTTTAGCTAAGGGAGCAGATGTCTATATCACTGGCGATATCTATTACCACACAGCTCAGGATATGCTGTCTGATGGCTTGTTGGCGCTGGACCCGGGCCACTATATCGAAATTCTTTTTGTGGAAAAAATTGCTGCACTCCTTACTCAATGGAAGGAAGAAAAGGGCTGGACTATTGATATTGTACCTAGTCAAGCATCGACCAATCCTTTCCACCATATCTAGTTAGAAAGTGAAGACAATGAAAAAAGTTGCCATTATCGGAGCAGGGATTGTGGGGGCGACAGCTGCCTACTACCTCTCTAAAGAAAGTGATCTAGAGGTGACCGTTTTTGACCATGGAAAGGGGCAAGCAACCAAGGCTGCAGCGGGAATTATCAGTCCTTGGTTTTCCAAACGCCGTAATAAAGTCTGGTATAAGATGGCGCGTTTGGGGGCTGACTTTTATGTGGATTTGTTGGCTGATTTAGAAAAGTCTGGTCAGGAAATCGACTTTTACCAACGCTCAGGAGTTTATCTCTTGAAAAAGGACGAATCCAAGTTGGAAGAACTCTATGAACTAGCTCTTCAGCGTAGGGAAGAATCTCCCTTGATAGGTCAATTAGCCATTTTAGACCAAGCATCTGCAAATGAATTATTCCCTGGTTTGCAGGGATTTGACCGCCTGCTCTATGCTTCTGGTGGAGCGAGAGTAGATGGTCACCTCTTAGTGACTCGTTTGCTAGAAGCCAGTCAAGTCAAGCTGGTCAAAGAAAAAGTGAGTCTGACACCTTTAGCATCCGGTTACCAGATTGGTGAAGAGATGTTTGATCAGGTTATTTTGGCGACAGGAGCTTGGTTGGGGGACATTTTGGAACCTTTAGGATATGAGGTAGATGTTCGTCCCCAAAAGGGGCAACTCCGAGATTATCAGCTCTCTAAAGACCTAGCATCTCACCCTGTTGTCATGCCAGAAGGGGAGTGGGATTTGATTCCTTTTGCAGGTGGGAAATTGTCCCTAGGTGCTACTCATGAAAATGACATGGGATTTGATTTGACGGTAGATAAAATCTTACTCCAACAAATGGAGGAGGCAGCCTTGCCTCACTATCCAGTCTTGGCAGTAGCGACTTCAATAGCTGAGCGTGTGGGAATCCGTGCCTATACCAGTGATTTCTCACCTTTCTTTGGGCAAGTACCAGAATTGGCAGGTGTCTATGCTGCTAGTGGATTAGGTTCATCAGGCCTCACAACTGGTCCTATCATTGGTTACCATCTAGCTCAACTGATCCAAGACAAGGAGTTGACCTTAGATCCTCTAAACTACCCAATTGAAAACTATGTCAAACGAGTAAAAAGCGAATAAGAATTTTACTGAAATTTTATCTTACCCTCTAGGATGGCAAATGACATTCCCTATCAAAAATGGTAAAATAAGAAAAAATAATCCGAGAATTGAGGAAAGAATATGCAAGAAAAGATTTTGGTAACGGGTGGAGCAGGTTTTATCGGAACCCACACAGTTATTGAGTTAATCCAAGCAGGTCATCAGGTTGTTGTGGTGGATAACCTTGTGAATAGTAACAGAAAAAGTTTAGAAGTTGTTGAGAAAATTACAGGAGTTGAAGTGCCTTTCTATGAGGCAGATATCCGTGATACAGATACTCTTCGTGACATTTTCAAACAAGAAGACCCAACTGGTGTCATTCACTTTGCTGGTTTGAAGGCTGTTGGCGAATCAACACGTATCCCTCTTGCCTACTATGACAACAATATCGCTGGAACTGTTAGTCTTTTGAAGGTCATGGAAGAAAACAACTGTAAAAACATCATTTTCAGTTCTTCTGCGACAGTTTACGGAGATCCGCATACAGTGCCCATCTTGGAAGATTTCCCACTTTCAGTGACCAACCCATATGGTCGTACCAAGCTTATGCTAGAGGAAATTTTGACGGATATTTACAAAGCAGACTCAGAATGGAATGTGGTCTTGCTTCGTTATTTCAACCCAATCGGAGCTCATGAAAGTGGAGACCTAGGAGAAAATCCAAACGGTATTCCAAATAACCTCTTGCCATATGTGACTCAAGTAGCCGTTGGAAAATTAGAGCAAGTGCAAGTATTTGGAGACGATTACGATACGGAAGATGGAACTGGTGTTCGTGACTATATCCACGTTGTCGATTTGGCTAAAGGTCACGTTGCAGCTCTGAAAAAAATCCAAAAAGGTTCAGGCCTAAACGTTTATAACCTTGGAACAGGTAAAGGCTACTCAGTTCTTGAAATTATCCAAAACATGGAAAAAGCAGTGGGACGTCCAATTCCTTACCGCATTGTAGACCGTCGCCCAGGGGATATCGCAGCCTGCTATTCAGATCCTGCAAAAGCCAAAGCAGAACTGGGCTGGGAAGCAGAATTAGGCATCACCCAAATGTGTGAAGACGCATGGCGTTGGCAAAGTAAGCATCCAAATGGATTTGAAGACTAAGATGGTGATGTCAATCATTGTCCCCTGTTTAAACGAAGAGGAAGTACTTCCTCTTTTTTATCAGGCTTTGGAAGCTTTACTTCCAGATTTGGAAACAGAAATCGAGTATGTCTTTGTCGATGATGGATCAAGTGATGGGACCTTGGAACTCTTAAAGGCCTATCGGGAACAAAATCCGGCAGTGCATTATATTTCTTTCTCACGAAATTTTGGCAAAGAAGCAGCCCTCTATGCAGGCTTGCAATATACAACAGGAGATTTGGTGGTAGTGATGGATGTAGACCTCCAAGATCCTCCTAGTATGTTGCTTGAGATGAAAAATTTACTAGACCAAAATGCAGACTTGGACTGTGTTGGAACACGGAGAACTAGTCGGGAGGGAGAACCTTTCTTTCGCAGTTTCTGTGCTGATCTCTTTTATGGTTTCATGAAAAAAATTAGTCCAGTAGCCCTGCCGTCAGGTGTTCGTGATTTTCGCATGATGAGAAGATCTGTAGTCGATGCTATTTTAAGCCTGACCGAGTCCAATCGTTTTTCTAAAGGACTTTTTACCTGGGTGGGGTTTAAAACCCACTATCTGGACTATCCAAATGTCGAAAGGCAGGCTGGCAAGACCAGTTGGAGTTTTAGGCAACTCTTTTTCTACTCTATTGAAGGGATTGTTAACTTTTCAGATTTTCCCTTGATTATAGCCTTTGTGGCAGGTCTCCTATCTTGTTTTATTTCTCTACTAATGACCTTTTTTGTTGTGGTTCGGACCCTCATTTTGGGCAATCCGACGTCAGGTTGGACCTCTCTGATGGCTGTTATTCTCTTCCTTGGTGGGATTCAACTCTTGACCATTGGGATTCTCGGCAAGTATATCAGTAAGATTTATCTAGAGACTAAAAAAAGACCACTTTATCTCGTCAAAGAAAAAAGTGACCTTCCTGATTTTACAGAAAAAAATAAAGAGAAAAGACTATAATTTTGCATGGAAATATGCTAAACTAGAAGAAGTGGAACGTTCTTGTTGATATTAGAGTTAATCTTTAATCAAGGCACGTGTCGGACAGTTTCTAACAGCTTCTACGATGTCCTGTCTAGGAGAGATTTCTTTTTCTAGTTGGTCAGGGTCATCGTAAAAACGCACGATTCCATTATCGTGATAATCAAATAATTCAGAATAAGTTTGGCAAAGCCCACAGGCAATGCAACGATCAGGTATAAGTGTGATTTTCATATTTATATTGTAATAAGAAAAGTAAAAAAAAACAAGGAGTAAGGTATGGCAAAAGAACCGTGGCAAGAAGATATTTATGAGAATCAAGAAGAAACAAGATCAGAACGTCGTAAGAGAGAACAAGGTGGAGGAGTCGTTGCTAACCGTATCTTAACTATCTTAGCAAGTATTTTCTTTGTGATTGTAGTCGTGATGATTATTGTTCTGATCTATCTTTCATCGGGTGGGAGTAATCGCACAGCAGCCTTGAAAGATTTTCACGATTCAGATACAAAAGTAGAGCAAGTTTCTTCTACTTCTAGTAGTTCAGAGCATGCATCTTCTAGTTCAGAGGATAAGGAAGAACCATCTACTAGCTCAGAACATTCAACAGATCCAGAAGGAACGATAAAAGTCTTGGCTGGAGAAGGAGAAGCAGCCATTGCCGCTCGTGCAGGAATCTCGATTGCTCAGTTAGAGGCTTTGAATCCTGGGCATATGGCTACAGGATCTTGGTTTGCTAATCCAGGTGATGTTGTCAAAATTAAATAGGAGTTGATATGAAAACAATTCAAATTGCTATTGACGGTCCTGCTTCAAGTGGTAAGAGTACAGTCGCAAAGATTATTGCCAAGGATTTTGGTTACACCTACCTAGATACAGGTGCTATGTATCGTGCAGCGACCTACATGGCTCTCAGGAACCAATTAGGAGTTGAACAAGTTGAAGAACTCTTAGACTTATTGGACCAGCATCCAATCAGTTTTGGGCGCTCAGAAACTGGAGAACAACTTGTCTTTGTAGGAGATGTGGATATTACCCATCCTATTCGTGAAAATGAAGTGACCAATCATGTTTCAGCTATTGCGGCGATTCCAGAAGTACGTGAGAAACTAGTTTCTCTCCAACAAGAGATTGCCCAGCAAGGTGGGATTGTCATGGACGGTCGCGATATTGGGACTGTTGTATTGCCACAAGCAGAATTGAAAATTTTCCTAGTAGCTTCGGTAGATGAAAGAGCAGAGCGCCGTTACAAGGAAAATATTGCCAAGGGAATTGAAACAGACCTTGAAACCCTAAAAGAGGAAATTGCTGCGCGTGACTACAAGGATAGTCATCGTGAGACTTCGCCTCTAAAACAAGCAGAGGACGCTGTCTACCTTGATACAACTGGTTTGAACATTCAAGAAGTAGTTGAAAAAATCAAAGCAGAAGCTAAAAAACGCATGTCCTAGGGACCGGAGAAGCAGGCTAAAGCTAGCCTGCTTCTTTTCTATCAAACTGAACGCATTCCAAACCAGTCTTTTTTTGAGTTTTTTGATAAAATAGTACTATCAGTGAAAAGGATGGAAGCATGACTAAGAAAATCGTAGCTATTTGGGCCCAGGATGAAGAGGGTGTGATTGGTAAGGACAATCGTCTGCCTTGGCATTTACCAGCAGAACTGCAACACTTCAAAGAAACAACTCTGAATCATGCTATCTTGATGGGGCGCGTGACCTTTGATGGGATGGGGCGTCGCTTGCTTCCAAAACGGGAGACCTTGATTTTGACACGTAATTCAGAAGAAAAGATAGATGGGGTTGCTACTTTTTATGATGTCCAGTCTGTCTTGGACTGGTATCAGGCTCAAGAAAAGAATCTCTATATTATCGGTGGGAAGCAAATTTTTCAGGCTTTTGAACCCTACCTTGATGAAGTGATTGTGACTCAAATTCATGCTCGGGTGGAAGGAGATACCTATTTCCCTGAAGAATTTGACTTGTCTCTTTTTGAGACAGTTTCAAGCAAATTTTACGCTAAAGATGAGAAAAATCCTTATGATTTTACCATCCAATACCGCAAGAGAAAGGAAGTCTAATGGAACGTAGTATATTTGGTTTTTTCACAGCCATGCTGTGTTTGGTCTGCTTGCTTGCAGGGGCACAGGCTTTTCGTAAAAAGCGCTATGGACTTTCTGTCCTGCTCTGGTTAAATGCATTTACCAATTTGGTCAATAGTATCCATGCTTTTTACATGACCTTATTTTAGATAGAATGACAGTATAGAATAGAACGGAAGGAAATTATGCCTACAACTAGGAATAATGATATGATGGTTTATTGCTCATTTTGTGGCAAAAGCCAAGAAGAAGTACAAAAAATAATCGCTGGGAACAACGCCTTTATCTGTAATGAATGTGTGGAGTTAGCCCAGGAAATCATTCGTGAGGAGTTGGCGGAAGAAGTCTTGGCAGACTTGTCTGAAGTTCCAAAACCAATCGAACTCCTCCACATCTTGAATCACTACGTAATCGGTCAAGATCGTGCCAAGCGTGCCTTGGCAGTTGCAGTTTACAACCACTACAAACGCATCAATTTCCACGATACGCGTGAAGAGTCAGAAGATGTGGATTTGCAGAAGTCAAACATCTTGATGATTGGTCCAACTGGTTCAGGGAAAACTTTCTTGGCCCAGACCTTGGCTAAAAGCTTGAATGTGCCTTTTGCTATTGCGGATGCAACAGCTCTTACTGAGGCTGGTTATGTAGGTGAGGACGTGGAAAACATCCTCCTCAAACTCTTGCAGGCTGCTGACTTTAACATTGAACGTGCAGAGCGTGGGATTATCTATGTGGATGAAATTGACAAGATTGCCAAGAAGAGTGAGAACGTGTCTATCACACGTGACGTTTCTGGTGAAGGGGTGCAACAAGCCCTTCTCAAGATTATCGAGGGAACTGTTGCTAGCGTGCCGCCTCAAGGTGGACGTAAGCATCCACAACAAGAGATGATTCAAGTGGATACTAAAAATATCCTCTTCATCGTGGGTGGTGCCTTTGATGGTATTGAAGAAATCGTCAAACAACGTCTGGGTGAAAAAGTCATCGGATTTGGTCAAAATAATAAAGCGATTGATGAAAATAGCTCTTACATGCAAGAAATCATCGCAGAAGATATTCAAAAATTTGGTATTATCCCTGAATTGATTGGACGCTTGCCAGTCTTTGCAGCACTTGAACAATTGACCGTTGATGACTTGGTGCGTATTTTGAAAGAGCCAAGAAATGCCTTGGTGAAACAGTACCAAACCTTGCTATCTTATGATGATGTCGAGTTGGAATTTGACGACGAAGCCCTTCAAGAGATTGCCAATAAGGCCATTGAACGTAAAACGGGTGCGCGTGGTCTTCGCTCGATTATCGAAGAAACCATGCTAGATGTCATGTTTGAAGTACCGAGTCAGGAAAATGTGAAATTGGTTCGCATCACAAAAGAAGCTGTCGATGGAACGGATAAACCAATCCTAGAAACAGCCTAGAGGTGACTATGGAACTTAATACACATAATGCTGAAATCTTGCTCAGTGCGGCTAATAAGTCCCACTATCCGCAGGATGAACTGCCAGAGATCGCTCTTGCAGGGCGTTCAAATGTTGGCAAGTCTAGCTTTATCAATACCATGCTGAACCGTAAGAATCTGGCTCGTACGTCAGGGAAACCTGGGAAAACCCAGCTTCTCAACTTTTTTAACATTGACGACAAGATGCGCTTTGTGGATGTGCCTGGTTATGGTTATGCCCGGGTTTCCAAAAAGGAACGTGAAAAGTGGGGTCGCATGATTGAGGAGTACCTAACAACTCGTGAAAATCTCCGTGCCGTAGTCAGTTTGGTGGACCTCCGTCATGACCCGTCAGCAGATGATGTGCAGATGTACGAATTTCTCAAGTATTATGAGATTCCGGTTATCATCGTTGCGACTAAGGCGGACAAGATTCCTCGTGGTAAGTGGAACAAGCACGAATCAGCAATCAAAAAGAAATTAAACTTTGACCCAAGTGACGACTTCATCCTCTTTTCATCTGTCAGCAAGGCAGGGATGGATCAGGCTTGGGATGCAATATTAGAAAAATTGTGAGGGAAAGAAATGGCAAAAACAATTCATACAGACAAAGCTCCAAAGGCTATCGGACCTTATGTTCAAGGAAAAATCGTTGGCAACCTTTTGTTTGCTAGTGGTCAAGTTCCTCTATCTCCTGAAACTGGGGAAATCGTTGGAGAAACGATCCAAGAACAGACAGAACAAGTCTTGAAAAATATCGGTGCTATTTTGGCAGAAGCAGGAACAGACTTTGACCATGTTGTCAAAACAACTTGCTTCTTGAGCGATATGAATGACTTTGTTCCTTTTAACGAGGTTTACCAAACGGCCTTTAAAGAGGAATTTCCAGCTCGTTCAGCAGTAGAGGTAGCTCGTCTTCCTCGTGATGTAAAAGTCGAAATCGAAGTCATCGCAGAGATTGGATAAGCTAGTTGAAGTTTGGCTCTGCCAAACTTCTTTTGATATAAGGAGAAAAAGATGACAAAGAAACAACTTCACTTGGTGATTGTGACAGGAATGAGTGGTGCAGGGAAAACAGTTGCTATTCAGTCCTTCGAAGATTTGGGTTATTTTACTATTGATAATATGCCGCCAGCTCTCTTGCCTAAGTTTTTGCAGTTGGTGGAAACAAAGGAAGACGACCATAAGTTGGCCTTGGTAGTGGATATGCGTAGCCGTTCTTTCTTTTCAGAAATTCAAGCTGTCTTGGATGAGTTGGAAAATCAAGATGATTTGGATTTCAAAATTCTCTTTTTGGATGCAGCTGATAAGGAATTGGTTGCTCGTTACAAGGAAACCAGACGGAGTCACCCACTAGCAGCAGACGGTCGTATTTTAGATGGAATCAAGTTGGAACGTGAACTCTTGGCACCTTTGAAAAATATGAGTCAAAATGTGGTGGATACGACTGAACTGACTCCTCGTGAGCTGCGTAAAACCATTGCAGAGCAGTTTTCAGATCAAGAGCAAGCCCAGTCTTTCCGTATCGAAGTCATGTCTTTTGGTTTTAAATATGGAATCCCAATTGATGCGGACCTAGTCTTTGATGTCCGTTTCTTGCCAAATCCCTATTACCTTCTAGAACTGAGAAACCAAACGGGTGTGGATGAACCTGTTTATGATTATGTCATGAACCATCCTGAGTCAAAAGACTTCTATCAACATTTGTTGGCCTTGATTGAGCCAATTTTGCCAAGTTACAAAAAGGAAGGGAAGTCCGTTTTGACCATTGCCATGGGTTGTACGGGTGGGCAACACCGTAGTGTGGCCTTTGCTAAACGCTTGGCGCAGGACTTATCCAAGAATTGGCCTGTCAATGAAGGGCATCGTGACAAAGAACGAAGAAAGGAAACGGTAAACCGTTCATGAGAAAACCAAAGATAACGGTGATTGGTGGAGGGACTGGGATCCCCGTCATTCTTAAAAGTCTACGTGAAAAAGATGTGGAAATCGCTGCTATCGTAACGGTGGCAGATGATGGCGGTTCTTCAGGTGAACTCCGAAAAAATATGCAGCAGTTGACACCGCCAGGTGACCTCCGTAATGTTCTCGTGGCCATGTCGGATATGCCTAAGTTTTATGAGAAGGTCTTTCAGTACCGCTTTTCTGAAGATGCGGGAGCCTTTGCTGGCCATCCATTGGGAAATCTCATTATCGCTGGCCTGTCAGAAATGCAGGGTTCGACCTATAATGCCATGCAGTTACTGAGCAAATTTTTCCATACAACTGGGAAGATTTATCCTTCCAGTGACCATCCTTTGACCCTGCATGCAGTCTTTCAGGATGGGACAGAAGTGGCTGGAGAGAGCCATATTGCAGACCATCCAGGCATGATTGACCATGTTTATGTGACCAATACCCTCAACGATGATACGCCTCTGGCTAGCCGTCGAGTGGTGCAGACCATTCTTGAAAGTGATATGATTGTCCTCGGACCTGGTTCCCTCTTTACCTCTATTTTGCCCAATATCGTGATTAAGGAAATAGGGCAGGCGCTTTTGAAAACCAAGGCAGAAATCGCCTATGTCTGTAATATCATGACCCAACGTGGGGAGACTGAACACTTTACAGATAGTGACCACGTGGAAGTCTTGCATCGTCACCTTGGCCGACCTTTTATCGATACTGTCTTGGTGAATATCGAAAAAGTGCCTCAGGAATACATGAATTCCAATCGCTTTGATGAATACTTGGTGCAAGTGGAACATGATTTTGCTGGTCTTAATAAGCAAGTTCCGCGCGTGATTTCATCCAACTTCCTCCGTCTGGAAAATGGTGGTGCCTTCCACGATGGGGATTTGCTCGTGGATGAGTTGATGCGGATTATACAGGTGAGAAAATGAGTTTCACAGTAGCAGTAAAAGAAGAAATCCTAGGTCAGCACCATCTGAGCCGGCATGAATTATCTGCCATTATCAAAATGTCTGGCAGTATCGGTCTCTCGACTTCGGGCTTGACATTGTCCGTCGTGACAGAAAACGCCAAACTGGCTCGTCACCTCTATGAGTCCTTTCTCCATTTCTACGAAATCAAATCAGAAATTCGCCATCACCAAAGAAGTAATCTTCGTAAGAATCGGGTCTATACCGTTTTTACAGATGAAAAGGTGCAGGACCTTCTGAGTGATTTGCACTTGGCAGACTCCTTTTTTGGCCTAGAAACGGGTATTGATGGGGCGATTTTATCGGATGAGGAAGCCGGTCGTGCCTATCTTTGTGGCGCTTTCTTGGCAAATGGAAGCATTCGTGACCCTGAGTCAGGCAAGTACCAGTTGGAAATCAGTTCTGTTTATTTGGACCACGCGCAAGGGCTTGCCTCTCTTCTCCAGCAATTTTTGCTGGATGCCAAGGTGCTTGAGCGCAAGAAGGGGGCTGTAACCTACCTCCAGCGTGCCGAAGACATTATGGACTTTTTGATAGTAATCGGAGCCATGCAGGCGCGTGATGATTTTGAGCGAGTTAAGATTTTGCGAGAAACTCGTAACGACCTCAATCGGGCCAATAATGCCGAGACAGCCAATATTGCTCGGACAGTTTCTGCCAGCATGAAGACTATCAATAATATCAGTAAAATCAAAGATATCATGGGCTTAGAAAATCTGCCAGTGGATTTGCAGGAAGTAGCGCAGTTGCGGATTCAGCACCCAGACTACTCTATCCAGCAGTTAGCAGATAGCCTCAGCAATCCCCCTACAAAAAGTGGTGTCAACCACAGACTCAGAAAAATCAACAAGATAGCCGATGAACTATAAAACCACGAATCCTAGGTGACTCGTGGTTCTTTTTTATAAACTGGTTGAGTGTTTTGGTTGTACTTTTTGCTCTGGGTCGATGTAGTTGATGGCGTTGTTGACAGCAGTTGGTGCTTCGCCCAGTCCTGTCGCAATCAAGTCGATTTTTCCATCATAGTAGCAGCAGTCACCGATAGCATAGATACCTGCTTTGCTAGATTCTTGCTTGCTATTGACGATAATCTTGTGACGGTTGAGGTCCAGACCCCAGTTTTTAAGGTTACCAACAGAAGATTTGAAACCATAGTTGACAAAGAGGTGGTCTATGTCAATCGTTTCGGTTTCATCAGATTTAACTTTTGTGATTTCCAATTTGTCAAGCGTTTTTCCATCTCCAAGAAGTTGGCTAGGAACGAATGGTGTCTTGATGGATACAGATGATTCTTGTAAGGCTTGAACACTGTGTTCCAAGGCGCGGAAATTATCTCTGCGGTGAACAAGGGTAGTTGGCGCAATTTTTTCAAAAGCCAAAGCCCAGTCCACAGCTGAGTCTCCCCCGCCAAGAATTGTCACTTTCTTACCAGCGTATTGCTGGATGTTGGAAACGTGGTAGTGGATATTTTCATAGCCTTCAACGCCTTCTAGTTCTAGGGGACGTGGTTTAAAGGCACCGCCACCCATAGCGATGATAACTGTTTTAGTCAGGTGACTTCCTTTAGAAGTTGTGATGACAAATCCTTCTTCTTGTTTTTCAATCTCAAGAACCGTTTCATTGAGATGAATGGGGGTATCAAAGCCGTTTAGTTGTTCAATCAAGCGGTTGGTCAACTCTTCTCCAGTCAGATTTGGGAAACCTGGGACGTCGAGTATTTCCTTTTCAGGATAGAGAATAGCAGGTTGGCCACCTAGTTGGGGAAGGGAGTCGATGATTTGGACCTTGGCTTGGCGTAGGTGGGCATAGAAGGCTGCAAAAAGCCCGACAGGACCACCACCTACAATGGTAATATCATAGAGTTGAGACATGGTTTCTCCTTTGTTTTTTCTAGTCAGTTTATTTTATCATATTTTTTCTTTAATTTAAAATGAAGTAGGATAGGGAAAAAAATGTCAGAAAAATGGTATAATAGAAAGGAGCGTGTTTGGACAGAGAGGAGACAGCAGATGAACTTTCAACAATTATCCAACCTGCAATATTGGACTAGCTTGTTTTCTAGTCCTTGGAGTATTGCCATCAATGTGTTTGATATTTTGATTGTGGCCTATATTTTATATCGTTTTACAAAAGCGATAGCTGGCACCAAGATTATGATTTTGGTGCGTGGGGTCGTGATCTTTGTATTAGCCCAGGTTGTGGCCAATATCCTTGGTTTAACAACGATTTCTTGGTTGATTAATCAGATTATCACCTATGGGGTTATTGCTGCGGTTGTTATCTTCTCTCCAGAGATTCGGACTGGTTTGGAACGCTTGGGAAGGGCGACAGATTTCTTTTCTACTGCTCAAATTAGTGCAGAGGAGCAAATGATCCGTGCCTTTGTCAAGTCGGTTGAATATATGAGTCCTCGTAAGATTGGTGCTCTGGTTGCCGTCCAACGAGTTCGGACCTTACAAGAATACATCGCTACAGGTATTCCCTTGGATGCCAAAATTTCGGCAGAACTCCTTATTAATATCTTTATCCCCAACACTCCCCTACACGATGGTGCTGTGATTATCAGAGAAAATCGAATAGCAGTAACCTCTGCCTATCTGCCCTTGACAGAAAGCACAGGGATTTCCAAGGAATTTGGGACCAGACACCGGGCGGCTATCGGTTTATCAGAAGTATCCGATGCCTTGACCTTTATCGTCTCAGAGGAAACAGGTGGCATTTCTATTACCTATAATGGGGTTTTCAAGCACGACTTGACGATTGAAGAATTTGAAGCAGAGCTACGAGCAATTCTTTTGCCAGCTGTTGAGGAAAAAGTCAGTTTCAAGGACCGTTTGTTAGGAGGTTGGAAATATGAGAAAAAATAGTCTATATATCATTTCATCTCTCTTTTTTGCTTGTGTCTTATTTATCTATGCAACGTCAACCAACTTTCAAAATAGCAATACCGCAAGGCAGGTCAAATCAGAAACCTACACCAATACGATAACGAACGTTCCTATCGATATTCACTATGATGCTGACCAGTATTTCATTAGTGGATTTGCATCAGAGGTTTCAGTTGTGCTGACAGGTGCCAATCGTGTGACCTTGGCCAGCGAAATGCAGGAGAGCACTCGTAAGTTTAAGGTAACTGCTGATTTGACGGATGCCAGTATTGGAACAATTGAAGTTCCCTTGAATATTGAAAATCTTCCAAGTGGATTGACTGCTGTGGCAACGCCTCAAAAGATTACAGTGAAAGTTGGGAAGAAGGTTAAACGAGATGGGATGATTGTTGTGCCACAAGTTGACCAAAGCCAGATTGATCCCAAGCTACAAATTGATAGTGTAACTGTGTCAAACGAACGAGTTTCTGTCACAACTGACCAAGAAACACTAGCTAAAATTGATCGGATTATTGCGCTTTTACCAACCAGCGAACGCATAACAGGTAATTACAGTGGTTCAGTACCTTTGCAGGCAATCGATCGCAATGGTGTTGTCTTACCGGCAGTTATCACTCCGTTTGACACAACAATGAAGGTCACTACAAAACCAGTAGCACCAAGTTCAAGCACATCAAATTCAACTACAAGCAGTTCATCGGAGACATCTTCGTCAACGAAAGCAACTAGTTCAAAAACGAATTAAAAATAGGAAAAGGATTTTATAAAAATGGGTAAATATTTTGGGACTGATGGAGTCCGTGGAGAAGCTAATGTAGAATTAACGCCAGAATTGGCCTTTAAACTAGGACGTTTTGGAGGCTATGTTCTTAGCCAACATGAAACGGAAGCGCCGAAAGTTTTTGTAGGACGTGACACACGTATTTCTGGGGAAATGCTAGAATCTGCCTTGGTGGCAGGTCTCCTCTCTGTAGGGATTCACGTATACAAACTAGGCGTTTTGGCAACACCAGCAGTAGCTTACTTGGTAAAAACTGAGGGAGCCAGTGCAGGTGTCATGATTTCTGCTAGCCACAACCCAGCACTTGATAATGGGATTAAGTTCTTTGGTGGTGATGGTTTCAAACTAGATGATGAAAAAGAAGCAGAAATTGAAGCCTTGTTAGATGCTGCAGAAGATACTCTTCCACGTCCAAGTGCTGAAGGCTTGGGAACCTTGGTAGATTACCCAGAAGGCTTGCGTAAGTATGAAGGCTACCTTGTTTCAACTGGAACTCCTCTTGATGGAATGAAGGTTGCCTTGGATACAGCCAATGGTGCAGCTTCTACAAGTGCCCGTCAAATCTTTGCAGATCTTGGAGCTCAATTGACTGTTATAGGGGAAACACCAGACGGTCTTAACATCAACCTTAATGTTGGTTCAACACACCCAGAAACTCTTCAAGAAATTGTCAAAGAAAGCGCCTCAGCTATTGGTTTGGCCTTTGACGGAGACAGTGACCGCTTGATTGCAGTTGATGAGAATGGTGATATCGTTGATGGTGACAAGATTATGTACATCATCGGGAAATATCTTTCTGAAAAAGGACAATTGGCTCAAAATACAATCGTGACAACCGTTATGTCTAACCTTGGTTTCCACAAGGCCTTGGACCGTGAAGGCATTAACAAGGCAGTCACTG
>CAURTW010000011.1:0-30719 GCA_963527705.1 uncultured Streptococcus sp. | reverse complement strand
GCGGTTTTTTTGTCTCTCACCTAACGGAGCGAGACGGACTAATAGTCACATAATATAAAGAAGACAAACACTAAAATGATGTTTGTCTTCTTTGGTGTGTAACATCCGTTAGATGGATAGTTATAATTGTGTTAATTAGCAAAACTGATGCAGACCGCTTCAGGAACATGGAAGTCGTTAGAAAGTTCGGCTAGACGACCAGTTTCAGTATTGCGTTTAAAGACGGTTGCATTGTCAGAGTCCTGATGGACAGCAATGACAAATTCTTGATCCGGTGTCAAATCAAAATCACGTGGAGTCTGACCATGTGTCGGAACGATTTCTAACAACTCTAAGCTACCGTCCGCAAGAATTGTATAAACTGCAATAGAATCATGACCACGGTTAGAAGCGTAGAGGTATTTACCATCTTTAGAGAGACGAATAGCAGCAGTACCATTAAAGTCTTCATAACCGTCTGGTAGAGTTGAAATGACTTGCATGCGTTCAAATTCGCCAACACCATCGTAGATTAGAACCTCGATAGTGCTATTGAGTTCGCAAATGAGATAAGCGATTTTATAATGGTTATGGAAAATAATATGGCGTGAGCCTGCTCCTGGCTGGCTATGATAGGTATAGAGCTTAGATAATTTTCCTTCTGAATCAAGATTATAAGTAATTACTTGGTCAGTACCCAAGTCGCAGGTCACTAGATAGTGGTCAGGTGTTAAATCTGTATAGTGAACATGTGGAGAAGCTTGATTTTCATGTGGACCTTGGCCACTGTGCTGATCAACATCACTAAGTAGAAGACGACCATCTTCCTGACGTTTATAAACAAGAACCTGTCCCTTGTGGTAGTTAGCCGCGTAAACCAAATCACGCTCTTCATCAACGGCAACATAACAATGGGGGGTTCCCTCTTCAACGACGTGATTTAATAAGTTACCATTAGTTTGATAGGCTGCAATTCCACCCTTATCGTCTTGACTACCAACAGTGTATAAATGTTGGTGCTGGTCAAAGGCAAGGTAGGTTGGACTTGGCTCAGTAGCAAAAAGTTCTAGATTTGAAAGCTGAGCAGTTTCTGTATCAAAGTCTGCCTTGTAAATCCCTTGGGAAGTCCGACGTGTATAAGTTCCAAAATAAACAGTTTCTTTCATGACTATACCTCGATATAAAGATAAGACTATTATATCACAAAATGAATTTATAATATTCTATGCGGTGCAATTGAGTAGTATGTAAGCACTTTAAAAAAGAGTTATTTTGATTTAAAAATGGTATAATGAGAGAATAATAGAAAGGAAGTATTTATGGAGCAAAAAGAGAAACATTTTAGCCTATCTTGGTTTTTCAAGTGGTTTTTGGATAATAAGGCAATTACGGTATTTTTGGTAACTTTATTATTGGGACTGAATCTTTTTATTTTAAGTAAGATTAGTTTTTTATTTTCACCTGTTTTAGACTTTTTGGCAGTCGTGATGTTGCCAGTCATTCTATCTGGTTTACTATACTATTTATTAAATCCTATAGTTGATTGGATGGAGAAACATAAAATCAATCGTGTCATAGCCATCAGTATTGTCTTTGTCATCATCGCTCTCTTTATCATTTGGGGCTTGGCAGTCGCTATTCCAAATCTGCAACGTCAAGTTTTGAGTTTTGCAAGGAATGTTCCAGTCTACCTAGAAGATGCTGATCGAGTTATTGATGATTTGGTCACCAAGCGTTTGCCAGATGATTTCAGACCTCAGTTAGAGCAAGTTTTGACAAACTTCTCTAGTCAGGCTACAGTTTGGGCAAGTAAAGTTTCTTCTCAGGCAGTCAACTGGGTGAGCTCCTTTATTAGCGGGGCATCTCAAGTGATTGTTGCCTTGATTATCGTTCCGTTCATGCTCTTTTATCTCTTGCGTGATGGGAAAGGCTTGCGTAACTATTTGACCCAATTCATGCCAACGAAATTGAAAGAACCTGTTGGACAAGTTTTATCAGATGTGAATCAGCAGTTGTCTAATTATGTTAGAGGGCAAGTAACAGTGGCTATTATTGTTGCGGTAATGTTTATGATTTTCTTTAAAATCATTGGTCTACGATATGCGGTTACTCTGGGTGTTACTGCTGGTATCTTAAATCTGGTTCCTTATTTGGGCAGCTTCTTAGCCATGCTTCCTGCCCTAGTATTGGGCTTGATTGCTGGGCCAGTCATGCTTTTGAAAGTAGTGATTGTCTTTATCGTAGAACAAACTATTGAAGGTCGTTTTGTCTCTCCATTGATTTTGGGAAGTCAATTAAACATCCATCCTATTAATGTTCTCTTTGTCTTGTTAACTTCAGGATCTATGTTTGGTATCTGGGGAGTCTTGCTCGGTATTCCGGTTTATGCTTCTGCTAAGGTTGTCATTTCAGCCATTTTCGAATGGTATAAGGTAGTTAGTGGTTTATATGAACTAGAAGGAGAGGAAGTAAAGAGTGAACAATAGTCAACAGATGTTACAGGCTTTGGAAGAGCAAGATTTAGTTAAGGCAGAACATTATTTCGTCAAAGCTTTAGAAAATGATCCAAGTGACCTTCTGTATGAGTTAGCTACTTATCTTGAAGGAATTGGTTTTTATCCTCAGGCCAAGGAAATTTACCTGAAAATTGTAGAAAATTTTCCAGAGGTTAATCTTAATCTAGCAGCTATTGCTAGCGAGGATGGTCAAATCGAAGAAGCCTTTGCCTATCTTGAGGAAATCAAATCTGACAGTGACTGGTATGTTTCGGCTTTGGCTCTGAAGGCAGACTTTTACCAGTTGGAAGGTTTGACAGATGTGGCGCGTGAGAAATTGTTAGAAGCATTGACTTACTCAGAGGATCCTCTCTTGATATTGGGCTTGGCAGAGTTGGATAGTGAGTTGGAAAATTACCAAGAAGCTATTCAAGGCTATGCCCAGTTAGATAATCGTACTATTTATGAGCAAACAGGCATTTCTACCTATCAGCGGATTGGCTTTTCCTATGCTCAGTTAGGGAAATTTGAAACGGCTACAGAGTTTTTAGAAAAAGCCCTGGAGTTAGAATACGATGACCTAACAGCTTTTGAGTTAGCCAGTCTTTACTTTGATCAAGAAGAATACCAAAAAGCTGTCCTCTACTTTAAGCAACTTGATACCATTTCACCTGATTTTGAAGGATATGAGTATGGTTACAGTCAGGCCTTACATAAGGAACATCAAGTTCAAGAAGCCCTGCGTATCGCTAAGCAAGGCTTAGAGAAAAATCCCTTTGAAACTCGCCTCTTGCTAGCTGCTTCACAATTCTCTTATGAATTGCATGATGCCAGTGGTGCAGAAAACTACCTCCTTACTGCAAAAGAAGACGCTGATGATACGGAAGCAATCTTACTCCGTCTAGCTACTATTTATCTAGAACAGGAACGTTATGAGGACATTCTAGACTTGCAAAATGATGAGCCAGAAAATCTTTTGACCAAGTGGATGATTGCTCGTTCTTATCAAGAAATGGACGATTTAGATACTTCCTATGAGCTTTACCAAGAGTTGGCAGGAGATTTGAAGGACAATCCAGAGTTTCTGGAACACTATATTTATCTCTTGCGTGAATTGGGCTACTTTGAGGAAGCAAAAGTCAATGCTCAAGCTTACTTAAAACTGGTTCCAGATGATGTGCAAATGCAAGAATTGTATGAGAGATTGCAGGAATAAAATGTTTTAAAGCTATATCTTATCATTTTTGATAATAAAATCTAAAGGCTATTTTATCTATTGTATGATGAGAGTATATTTGAGTTGTTGTGTTTGTATTCGAGTTTCCAATATAAGACATAAGAAGTGAGATAAGTAATATTTTTAAAAGTACAATCTTAGACTTTATAGTAAAAGAAAAAGTTCTCATTTCATAAGTGACAGATTGAATAGAAAGTCCTTAGACTAAAAGTTTCTAAGGGCTTTTCTTTGTGTGAAATCGCAAAATAGAGGTAAGAAAAGTTGTGAGATGTTTGCCATTTTTCATAAAAAAAAGAGACTACGATTGCAATCATGTTGATTATTACACGCTAGAGGAACTCGTTCCGCAAGACTATATTCTTCGTCAGGTTGAGTCAGTTCTCGATTTTCCTTCATCTATGATTTAATCGAATCCAATAACCACAAATATACTTACCAAGTGTTAGATAATCAAGCTAAGTTTATAAGTGAGCAACTGGAAGTTTAGATTGACTTAGATCGGAAAAAGCACGGAAAAAAGGGTGGGAAAGCTTTTTTATTTTGCATTGAAAAGTATTTTATAGATGTTTCAACTTATTTTAAGTATAGTAGCGTAGAGAATACAAAAAAGACAAACACTAAAATGATGTTTGTCTTCGGTCTGAGGTTTCTATGAAATGAGAACCTCGTTATAATTAGTTTTTAGAAGCTGCTTGGAATTCTGGATTTTTCCATGCTTCGTCAATGATAGCTTGCAATTCTTTAGCAGATGCTTGCATTTTTTGAGTTTCTGCGTCGTTCAATGGGATATTTACTGGACGAACAATACCGTGTGCACCAACAACAGCTGGTTGACCGATAAAGACGTTTTTAACACCGTATTGACCTTCTTGGAAGACTGAAAGTGGAAGTACTGCATTTTCGTCATCAAGGATTGCTTTTGTGATACGAGCAAGTGCTACAGCGATACCGTAGTATGTAGCTCCTTTTTTGTTAATGATTGTGTAGGCAGCGTCACGAACACCTTCGAACAATTCAATCAATTCAGCTTCTTGAACGTTTTGAGTGTCTTTAAGGAATTCTTCTAGGTTTACACCAGCGATGTTAGCGTGTGACCAAACCGCAAATTCAGAATCTCCGTGTTCACCCATGATGTAGGCGTGAACTGAACGAGCATCAACATCCAATTTTTCAGCAAGTGCTTGACGGAAACGAGCTGAGTCAAGTGAAGTACCTGAACCGATAACGCGTTCTTTAGGGAAACCAGAGAATTTCCAAGTTGAGTAAGTCAAAACGTCAACTGGGTTAGCAGCAACAAGGAAGATACCTTTGAAACCTGATTCAACAACTTGAGTTACGATTGATTTGTTGATAGCAAGGTTTTTACCTACAAGGTCAAGACGAGTTTCACCTGGTTTTTGAGGCGCACCTGCAGTAATCACAACAAGGTCAGCGTCTGCACAGTCAGAGTATTGAGCTGCATAGATTTTTTTAGGTGAAGTGAAGGCAAGGGCGTGACTAAGGTCAAGCGCGTCACCAACAGCTTTTTCATGCAATTGTGGAATTTCGATAATTCCAAGCTCTTGTGCAATTCCTTGGTTAACAAGTGCAAAAGCGTAAGAAGAACCTACAGCACCATCACCGACAAGGATAACTTTTTTGTGTTGTTTAGTTGAAGTCATTATTCTAAACATCTCCTTAATTTTATTCAGGGATTTCCCCAGTTATTTCAATTTTATCACTTTTGAAAAGCTTTGTCACGGATATGCATTTCAGTTCTTGATGTAAACGTTTTAGTGATTTTAGATACCTGAAATATAGCGGACATTATGGTATAATATAGTTAATTACTAATAGTGAAATGAGGCATTTATTAATGCAGGATAGAAATTTAGTGAATGTCAATCTGACAAAGGAGATGAAGACGAGCTTTATCGACTACGCCATGAGTGTTATCGTAGCGCGGGCCCTTCCTGATGTTCGAGATGGCTTGAAACCTGTTCACCGTCGGATTCTCTATGGAATGAATGAACTGGGTGTTACTCCAGACAAACCCCATAAAAAATCTGCTCGTATTACAGGGGATGTCATGGGTAAATATCACCCACACGGGGATTCCTCTATCTATGAAGCCATGGTTCGTATGGCTCAATGGTGGAGTTACCGTTACATGCTTGTAGATGGTCATGGGAACTTTGGTTCCATGGATGGTGATGGTGCTGCTGCCCAGCGTTATACAGAGGCACGCATGAGTAAGATTGCTCTGGAAATGCTTCGTGATATCAATAAAAATACAGTTGATTTCGTTGATAACTATGACGCGAACGAACGTGAACCCTTGGTATTGCCAGCGCGCTTTCCAAATCTTTTGGTTAATGGAGCGACTGGTATTGCTGTTGGGATGGCAACTAATATTCCACCTCATAACTTGGGTGAAACCATTGATGCAGTGAAGTTAGTTATGGACAATCCTGAAGTGACCACTAAGGACTTGATGGAAGTCTTACCTGGGCCAGATTTTCCAACTGGTGCTCTTGTTATGGGGAAATCAGGTATTCATAAGGCTTATGAAACAGGTAAAGGATCGATTGTCCTTCGTTCTCGCACTGAAATTGAAGAAACTAAGACTGGCCGTGAGCGCATCGTTGTGACAGAATTTCCATACATGGTAAATAAAACCAAGGTACATGAGCATATTGTTCGTTTGGTTCAGGAAAAACGCATTGAGGGAATAACAGCAGTACGTGATGAGTCAAACCGTGAAGGTGTTCGATTTGTTATCGAAGTTAAGCGCGATGCCTCAGCCAATGTTATCCTCAACAATCTTTTCAAGATGACCCAGATGCAAACCAACTTTGGTTTTAATATGTTGGCGATTCAAAATGGTGTACCCAAGATTTTGTCTCTTCGTCAGATTTTGGACGCTTATATTGAGCACCAAAAAGAAGTGGTTGTTCGTCGTACACGTTTTGATAAGGAAAAAGCGGAAGCGCGTGCTCATATCTTAGAAGGTCTCTTGATTGCGCTAGACCATATCGACGAAGTGATTCGTATCATCCGTGCTAGTGAAACGGATGCTGAAGCACAAGCTGAGTTGATGAGCAAATTCAAGTTATCTGAACGTCAAAGTCAAGCCATTCTTGATATGCGTCTTCGTCGTTTGACAGGTTTGGAACGCGATAAGATTCAGTCTGAGTATGATGACCTCTTGGCCCTGATTGCAGATTTAGCAGATATTCTAGCTAAGCCAGAACGTGTTTCTCAAATCATTAAAGATGAATTAGACGAAGTCAAGCGTAAGTTTGGCGACCAACGTCGTACAGAGTTAATGGTCGGTGAAGTTTTGAGTCTTGAAGATGAGGATTTGATTGAAGAAACGGATGTCTTGATTACACTTTCTAACAAGGGATACATCAAACGTCTCGACCAAGCTGAGTTCACCGCTCAAAAACGTGGTGGTCGTGGTGTTCAAGGTACAGGTGTTAAGGATGATGATTTTGTTCGTGAGTTAGTGTCAACTAGCACCCATGATCATCTGCTCTTCTTCACAAATAAAGGCCGTGTTTATCGCCTGAAAGGCTATGAAATTCCTGAGTATGGCCGTACAGCCAAGGGATTACCGATTGTCAATCTTTTGAAATTGGATGAAGGTGAAAGTATTCAGACCATCATCAATGTTGAATCTGAACGCAGCGATGATGCTTATCTTTTCTTCACAACTCGTCATGGTATTGTGAAGAGAACCAGCGTTAAGGAATTTGCTAACATTCGTCAAAATGGACTTAAAGCACTGAATCTTAAAGATGAAGATGAGCTAATTAATGTCTTATTGACAGAAGAAGATACGGATATGATCATTGGTACCAAGTTTGGTTATGCAGTTCGTTTTAATCAATCAGCCGTTCGCGGCATGAGTCGTATCGCCACAGGTGTGAAAGGTGTTAATCTCCGTGAGGGAGATACAGTAGTTGGGGCTAGCGTTATTACTGATCAAGATGAGGTTCTTATCATTACTGAAAAAGGATATGGTAAGCGTACAGTCGCTACTGAATATCCAACTAAAGGTCGTGGTGGTAAAGGGATGCAAACTGCTAAAATTACGGAAAAGAATGGTTCCCTTGCTGGTCTTATGACAGTTAAAGGTGATGAAGATTTGATGATTATCACTGATACAGGTGTCATGATTCGAACCAACGTTGCCAATATTTCACAAACAGGTCGCTCAACTATGGGAGTTAAAGTGATGCGCCTGGACCAAGATGCCAAAATTGTAACCTTTACTACGGTTACAGCGGCAGAAAAAGAAGAAGTTGGGACAGGAAACGAAACAGAAGGTGAAGCATAATGTCTCATAAAAAGAACAAAAAGAAAACAAACCGTAAAAATTTACTAATCAATATCTTGGCAGGGTTTTTAATCCTCTTGTCAGTGGCTTTGATTTTCAATTCAAAAATTCGTGATATGTTCATGGTTTGGAATACCAATAAATACCAAGTCAGCCAAGTATCAAAAGAAAAATTAGAAGAAAATCAAGATACAGAAGGCAATTTTGACTTTGATTCCGTGAAAGCCATCTCGTCAGAAGCTGTTTTATCCTCACAATGGGATTCGCAAAAATTGCCTGTTATCGGTGGAATTGCTGTTCCTGAGGTAGAAATTAACTTGCCTATTTTTAAGGGACTGGATAATGTCAATCTTTTCTATGGAGCTGGTACAATGAAGCGTGACCAAGTGATGGGGAAAGGAAACTATTCACTTGCGAGCCATCACATCTTTACAGCAGAAAATGCCAGTCAAATGCTCTTTTCTCCACTGGCACGCGCTAAAAATGGAATGAAAATTTATCTAACTGATAAGAATAAAGTTTATACCTATGAAATCCGTGAAGTGAAGCATGTGACACCAGATCGCGTCGATGAGATTGATGATCGTAGTGGTGTTGATGAAATCACACTTGTAACCTGTGTAGACTATGATGCGACAGAACGTATTATCGTAAAAGGTGACCTGAAAGATACAAAAGACTATTCACAAACCCCTGAAGAAATTCTAACAGCTTTCAATCAACCATATAAACAGCGCTATTAATAGTTAAAGAATCAGTAAACATTTTATTTTACTGGTTCTTTTTATATTGCTTTATAAGCATGCTAAGTAATGATAAATCAATACAAATACTAGCATTTTTCAAAAACAATTACCTATTTTAATATTTTGTGTTATAATACTAAATATAAAAAAATAGGAGACGTTTATGAGTTCGTCAGAGTTTATTTCGAAGATTGATTATTATTGCCACAAGAAAGAAAGTCTTTTCAAGCAAAGTAAGTTAAAGTATGCAATTCGTTCTATGTTTGCAGGTGCTTTTTTAACCTTCAGTACAGCTGCTGGGGCTATTGGTGCAGATTTACTTAATAGTATTGTTCCAAGTAGTGGGTATTTCCTTTTCCCATTTGTTTTTGCTTGGGGGCTGGTTTATATCGTCTTTCTAAATGCAGAATTGGTAACTTCCAATATGATGTATTTAACAGCAGGCGTATTTTTGAAAAAGATTGAGTGGAAAAAGGCAATGATTATTTTACTCTATTGTACTTTGTTTAATCTCATTGGTGCCTTGGTAGCTGGATGGGCCTTTGCCAACTCGTCAGCCTTTTCGCATTTGACCCATGATAGTTTCCTTCCTAAGCTTGTAGCCAAGAAATTGGCGCGTCCAAGTGATTTAGTCCTGCTTGAGGGAATTCTTGCCAATGTATTTGTAAATATTGCCATTCTTTCATCTATACTAGTGAAAGATGGTGCTGCCAAACTATGGATCATTTTATCAGCTATTTCCATGTTTGTCTTCTTGTCCAATGAGCATATCGCTGCCAATTTTGCTTCCTTTAGTATTATGAAATTCAACATGATTGCTGATCAAGTACCTCACTTTGATCTTCCAAATATCCTTCGACATTGGGGTGTAACCTTTATTGCTAACTTTATAGGTGGAGGTCTTCTGATTGGTTTACCGTATGCCTTTCTAAATAAGAATGAAGATACATATGTTGATTAAGAAGAGTCAGTGTATCAGGGAGAATCAGAACGATTCTCTCTTTTTCTTTTACAAAATAGGCTTGCAGAGAAAATCGTTTTTAAATTGTAACAATAAAATATATTAAATAGAATAAAAGTTATTCCATGTAACCTCAATATTCTGATAACTAAAACTTATAAAAGCTTATTATTAAAACAATGTAAACGATTGCTAGATTTATAAATTTATTAAAAATGCAATTAGGAAAGGCTTTTCATTATATCTGTTTTATGTTATAATTATCACAAATAAAAGTTTTAGGAGTTTATTATGGTTTCTTCAGAATTTATCTCAAAGATTGAATTTGCTTGCAAGAAGAAAGAAAGTCTTTATAGTCAAAGCAAATTTAAGTATGCGATTCGTTCGATGTTTGCAGGTGCATTTTTAACCTTCAGTACTGCTGCAGGTGCAGTTGGAGCTGACTTGATTAATAAAATTGCACCAGGTAG
This sequence comes from uncultured Streptococcus sp., assembly GCA_963527705.1. Classification (GTDB taxonomy): domain Bacteria; phylum Bacillota; class Bacilli; order Lactobacillales; family Streptococcaceae; genus Streptococcus. Next base: position 20,507 of record CAURTW010000011.1, on the reverse strand, counting down.
TGGACGCTTCCTCTTCCCATTTCTCTTTGCTTGGGGATTGGCCTACATTGTTTTCTTGAATGCCGAGTTGGTAACATCAAACATGATGTTCTTGACTGCTGGTAGTTTCTTGAAAAAAATCTCTTGGAGAAAAACAGCTGAAATTTTACTTTACTGTACCTTGTTCAACCTTATTGGGGCCTTGATAGCAGGTTGGGGCTTTGCTCATTCGGCAGCCTATGCACATCTGACTCACGATAGTTTCATCTCAGGGGTTGTTGAAATGAAGTTAGGCCGCTCAAATGAATTAATCTTGCTTGAGGCGATTTTGGCAAATATTTTCGTAAATATTGCGATTCTTTCATTTGTTTTGGTAAAAGATGGTGGTGCCAAACTTTGGCTCGTTTTATCAGCAATTTATATGTTTGTATTCTTAACAAACGAGCACATCGCTGCGAACTTTGCTTCTTTCGCGATTGTAAAATTCAGTGTTGCTGCTGATTCAATTGCTAACTTTGGTGTTGGAAATATGCTTCGTCACTGGGGTGTAACCTTCATCGGAAACTTTATCGGAGGAGGCCTCCTGATGGGTCTTCCATATGCCTTCCTCAATAAAAATGAAGATACTTATGTAGATTAAGAAAATGAGCACGATGGAGTCGTGCCTTTTTTCATTTTTAAAATAAGGTAATAGCTATTTCTTATATCAAAATATAGAAAACTGATATTTGTAAACTATAACTTAAGGTGCTACAATATCCTTAATCAAACTATTTGGAGGTCGTTTTATGACTCGTGATTTTAAATTTGAAACTTTGCAATTGCATGCTGGGCAAGTTGTGGATCCAGCTACCAAGTCTCGTGCAGTGCCGATTTATCAAACAACATCCTTTGTTTTTGATGACACGCAGGAAGGTGCCGATTTGTTTGCCTTGAGAAAACCAGGGAACATTTATACTCGTATCACCAACCCTACAACAGCTGCCTTTGAAGAAAGAATCGCTGCTCTTGAAGGTGGTGTTGGAGCTCTTGCAACAGCATCAGGTATGGCTGCAGTGACTTATACGATTTTGGCACTTGCTCATGCAGGTGACCATGTAGTGGCAGCTTCAACTATTTACGGTGGAACTTTCAATCTCTTGAAAGAAACCCTTCCTCGTTATGGTATCACAACAACCTTTGTGGACGTGGATAATTTGGAGGAAGTGGAAGCAGCGATCAAAGACAATACCAAGCTTGTTCTGATTGAAACCTTGGGTAACCCCTTGATTAACATTCCAGATTTGGAAAAATTGGCAGAGATTGCTCATAAGCATCAGATTCCACTTGTTTCTGACAATACCTTTGCTACACCTTATTTGATTAATGTCTTTTCTCACGGTGTAGATATTGCCATTCACTCTGCGACTAAATTTATCGGGGGTCATGGTACGACTATTGGTGGAGTGATTGTCGATAGCGGGCGTTTTGACTGGGCGGCTTCAGGAAAATTCCCTCAATTTGTTGAGGAAGACCCAAGCTACCACAATTTGAGCTATACTCGTGATGTGGGGGCAGCAGCCTTTATTATCGCTGTCCGTGTTCAATTGCTTCGTGATACAGGTGCAGCCTTGTCGCCATTTAATGCCTTCTTGTTACTCCAAGGACTTGAAACCCTGTCACTTCGAGTGGAACGCCATGTGCAAAATGCTGAGAAAATTGTTGATTTTCTTGTAAACCATCCTAAGGTAGAAAAGGTAAACTATCCAAAATTGGCAGATAGTCCTTATCATGCCTTGGCTGAGAAATACTTGCCAAAAGGTGTCGGCTCCATCTTTACCTTTCATGTCAAAGGTGGAGAGGAAGAAGCACGCAAGGTAATTGATCATTTAGAAATCTTCTCTGACCTTGCAAACGTGGCAGATGCCAAGTCTCTTGTTGTTCATCCAGCAACAACCACTCACGGTCAATTGTCAGAAAAAGACCTAGAAGCAGCAGGTGTCACACCAAACCAAATCCGCTTGTCTATCGGACTTGAAAATGTAGAGGATTTGATTGAAGATTTGCGCTTGGCCTTGGAAAAAATTTAAAGTAAAAGATATTAACAGTGGGTTTCGACTCGCTGTTTTTGATTTTCCCTCAGGCATGATATAATGGTTACAGAAGTCTAGAAAGAGGAAAGTTATGAACGAAATCAAATGTCCCAACTGTGGGGAAGTCTTTACAGTAAATGAAAGTCAGTATGCTGAACTTTTATCCCAAGTGAGAACAGCAGAGTTTGATAAGGAATTGCACGATCGGATGAAGCAGGAACTGGCCTTGGCTGAGCAAAAGGCCATGAATGAACAACAGTCTAAACTAGCTCAAAAAGACCAAGAAATTGCTCAATTGCAGAGTCAAATCCAAAATTTTGATACAGAAAAAGAATTGGCCAAGAAAGAGGTTGAACAGACAAGTAATCAGGCCTTATTGGCTAAGGACAAGGAAGTACAGGCCTTGGAAAACCAACTGGCCACCTTGCGTTTGGAACATGAAAATCAACTGCAAAAGACCCTTTCTGACCTAGAAAAAGAACGGGATCAGGTTAAAAATCAGCTTCTTTTACAAGAAAAAGAAAACGAACTCTCTCTTGCTTCTGTTAAGCAAAACTACGAAGCTCAACTCAAGGCAGCTAGTGAACAAGTCGAATTTTATAGGAATTTCAAAGCCCAACAATCTACAAAAGCTATCGGGGAAAGTCTGGAACAGTATGCAGAGAGTGAATTTAACAAGGTCCGTAGTTTCGCCTTTCCAAATTCTTACTTTGAGAAGGATAACAAGGTTTCTGCGCGTGGGTCTAAGGGGGACTTTATCTTCCGTGAATGCGATGAAAATGGAGTAGAAATCATTTCCATCATGTTTGAGATGAAAAACGAAGCGGATGGAACAGAGAAGAAGCATAAGAATGCGGACTTCTACAAGGAATTGGACAGGGACCGTCGGGAGAAGAACTGTGAGTATGCCGTGTTGGTGACCATGCTTGAGGCTGATAACGACTACTTTAACACAGGGATTGTTGACGTCAGCCACGAGTATGAAAAGATGTATGTGGTTCGCCCTCAATTCTTTATCCAGTTGATTGGGCTCTTGCGAAATGCGGCGCTAAATTCCCTAAAATACAAGCAAGAGCTGGCCTTGGTTCGTGAGCAAAATATTGATATTACGCACTTTGAAGAAGACTTGGATGCCTTTAAGCTAGCTTTTGCCAAGAACTATAATTCAGCTTCTACCAACTTTGGTAAGGCAATCGATGAAATCGACAAGGCCATCAAACGTATGGAAGAGGTTAAGAAGTTCCTGACAACATCTGAAAACCAACTCCGCCTCGCAAACAATAAATTGGAAGATGTTTCGGTCAAAAAATTGACTCGAAAAAATCCAACCATGAAAGCGAAATTTGAAGCTCTGAAGGGGGAGTGAGGAAACAAGATATGAACGGTATTATCAACTTAAAAAAAGAAGCGGGGATGACCTCGCATGATGCGGTTTTTAAACTGCGTAAGATTTTGGGAACTAAGAAGATTGGTCATGGTGGGACCTTGGATCCGGATGTGGTGGGTGTTTTGCCGATTGCGGTTGGCAAGGCGACCCGCATGGTCGAGTTTATGCAGGACGAGGGCAAGGTCTATGAGGGGGAAATCACTCTGGGCTATTCCACGACGACTGAGGATGCCAGTGGGGAAGTGGTCGCAGAGACACCTGTTTTATCGCACTTGGATGAAAAGCTTGTTGATGAAGCGATTGTGAGCTTGACTGGGCCTATTACTCAGATTCCGCCTATGTATTCGGCAGTCAAGATCAATGGTCGTAAGCTCTATGAGTATGCGCGTGCTGGTCAAGAAGTAGAGCGTCCAGAGCGTCAGGTGACCATTTATCAATTTGAGCGGACAAGTCCGATTTCTTATGATGGTCATCTTGCACGTTTTACCTTTCGTGTGAAATGCAGTAAGGGGACTTACATCCGTACCTTGTCAGTTGACTTGGGAGAAAAATTGGGTTATGCGGCCCATATGTCGCATCTGACTCGAACCAGTGCGGCTGGTTTGAAACTAGAAGATGCTCTTACCTTGGAAGAAATTGCTGAAAAAGTGGAGGCTAATCAATTAGACTTTCTCTATCCTCTAGAGATTGGAACAGGTGACCTTGTCAAAGTTTTCCTCAGTCCAGAAGAGGCTACAGAAGTACGCTTTGGTCGTTTTATCGAGCTAGATCAGTCTGATAAGGAATTAGCTGCCTTTGAAGGCGATAAATTGTTAGCAATTTTAGAAAAACGAGACAATCTCTATAAGCCAAGAAAGGTTTTTAGCTAGTCTAACTGGGGTTTGGTATTGGAAATGTTTCCCTTAGACTATCCAAATCAGACTATAAATTTTGCAAAAAATGTGATAGAATAGACGACGGATAAAAAAACGGAGGATAGCATGCAAAATAGACCAATCATTATCGGAGTGACAGGTGGTTCTGGTGGTGGTAAGACCAGTGTTTCAAGAGCCATTTTATCGCATTTCCCTGATGAAAAGATTTCCATGATTGAGCATGATTCATACTACAAGGATCAGTCTCACTTGACCTTTGAAGAGCGTGTCAAAACCAACTATGACCATCCATTTGCCTTTGATACAGACTTGATGATCGAGCAGATTAAGGAATTGTTGGCAGGGCGCCCAGTGGACATTCCAACTTATGACTATACAGCGCATACACGGAGTAGCAAGACCTATCGTCAGGAGCCTCAGGATGTCTTTATCGTTGAGGGGATTTTGGTCTTGGAGGACAAGCGTCTGCGCGATTTGATGGATATCAAGATTTTTGTGGATACAGATGATGATGTGCGTATTATTCGTCGTATCAAGCGAGATATGGAGGAGCGTGGCCGTAGTTTAGATAGCGTTATTGACCAGTACTTAGGTGTAGTTAAACCTATGTATCACCAGTTTATCGAGCCGACCAAGCGTTATGCGGATCTCGTCATTCCTGAAGGGGTTAGCAATACAGTTGCTATCGACCTTTTGACCACCAAAATTTCTAAGATTTTGGAAGAAGCGCGAAACAGTAAATAATCAGATGAGGAGGCCTAGCCTCCTTTTTCTATTTTTCCTTTAGTTTCAGTAGGAAAAAGGTGATTTTTAAGCATGTTTTTGGTATAATAATACCCATGGAAAAGCAAGAAAATGAATAGTAGGTGGAGATGGAAAAGTATTTATCGGTAACAACTTTGACCAAGTATCTGAAAATGAAATTCGATAAAGACCCTTACTTGGAACGGGTCTATTTAACTGGTCAAGTTTCCAACTTTCGTAAACGACCTACTCACCAATATTTCTCCTTAAAAGATGACCATGCAGTTATTCAAGCGACCATCTGGTCTGGGATTTATCAAAAATTAGGTTTCGACTTGGAAGAGGGAATGAAAATCAATGTGATTGGGCGTGTGCAGGTCTATGAACCCAGCGGGAGCTACTCTATCATCATTGAAAAAGCTGAGCCTGATGGGGTTGGGGCGCTCGCGATTCAGTTTGAACAACTCAAGAAGAAACTGACAGAAGAAGGTCTGTTTCAAGAGAGATTCAAGCAACCTCTTCCCCAATTTCCTAAGCGTATCGGCGTAGTAACCAGTCGTAGTGGTGCTGTTATTCGAGATATCATCACGACCGTCAGCAGACGTTTTCCTGGTGTTGATATCCTTCTCTATCCGACAAAGGTACAAGGTGATGGAGCTGCGGAGGAAATTGCTCGAAATATTGCGCGTGCCAATCAACGTGAGGACCTAGATGTTCTCATCATTGGTCGCGGTGGTGGTTCCATCGAGGATCTCTGGGCCTTTAACGAAGAGATTGTGGTACGGGCTATTTTTGAATCTCGTTTGCCAGTTATTTCTAGTGTTGGGCATGAGACAGATGTGACCTTGGCGGACTTTGTGGCCGATCGTCGTGCTGCGACGCCAACAGCTGCGGCTGAATTGGCAACGCCTGTGACCAAGTTGGATCTCTTGAGCCATTTACAAAATCAAGAAAAACGAATGGCAACAGCAGTCCGAAATGTCCTATCTAAGAAACAAGAAGCTCTGAAAAAATGCAGTCAGTCAGTCATCTTTAGACAGCCAGAGCGCTTGTACGATGGATATTTGCAACGGTTAGATCAACTACAACTGCGATTAAAACAAAGTTTGCGAACACGGATTTCTGATAATAAACAGCTAGTCCAAGCAAGGACGCATCAACTGGTACAATTATCACCTATTACCAAAATCCAACGCTATCAAGACCGGCTTGGTCAGTTGGACAAGCTCCTACGTAGCCAAATGGCGCTGGTTTATGATGCCAAGGTTGCTGAAGTCAAGCGACTTTCAGAAGCCTTGCTGATGTTGGATACCAGTCGAATAGTGGCGCGTGGCTATGCTATTGTCAAAAAAGAAGAGTCAGTTGTGGATTCGGTTGAGAATTTGAAGAAAAAAGACCAAGTGACGCTTTTGATGCGAGATGGTCAAGTAGAATTAGAGGTTAAAGATGTCAAAACAAAAGAAATTTGAGGAAAATCTAGCAGAACTAGAGACCATTGTCCAAAGTTTGGAAAACGGTGAAATTGCTTTGGAAGATGCGATTGCGGCCTTTCAAAAGGGCATGGCCTTGTCAAAAGAGCTCCAAGCTACGCTGGACAAGGCTGAAAAGACCTTGGTTAAGGTCATGCAAGAAGACGGAACAGAAAGTGATTTTGAATGAAGAAGCAAGAAAAATTAGCTCTTGTCGAGTCGGCTTTGGAAGATTTTTATGGAGACCAGCAGTTTGCCTCTAGTTTGCGAGAGTCTGTTCTCTATTCCATTCATGCTGGTGGCAAGCGTATTCGACCTTTTCTCTTGTTAGAAGTTCTGGAAGCCTTGCAGGTCGCTATTAAACCTGCTCACGCGCAGGTGGCTGCGGCCTTGGAAATGATTCATACAGGGAGCTTGATTCACGATGATCTTCCAGCTATGGATGATGATGATTACCGTCGGGGATGCTTGACCAATCATAAGAAATTTGGTGAAGCTATGGCCATTTTGGCAGGAGATGCTTTATTCCTAGATCCCTATGCCTTGATTGCGCAGGCAGATTTGCCAAGTCAAATCAAGGTGGACTTGATTGCCAACTTATCTCTTGCTTCAGGAAGTCTGGGCATGGTGGCAGGCCAGGTTTTGGACATGGAAGGTGAACACCAGCATTTGTCTTTGGAAGAACTTCAGACCATTCATGCTAATAAGACTGGAAAACTACTAGCCTTTCCCTTCCAAGCAGCTGCCATCATAGCCGAATTGGCACCTGAAATGCAGGCAAAGCTGAAAACTGTTGGTGAATTGATTGGTCTTGCTTTTCAAGTTCGAGATGATGTGTTAGATGTGACCGCCAGTTTTGAGGAAATCGGCAAAACGCCACAAAAGGACCTGCAGGCAGAAAAGTCAACCTATCCAGCCTTGTTGGGCTTGGAAGAGGCTATTGCCTTTTGTAACCATACTCTGGATCAAGCTAATGCCAAATTAGAAGACATTGCCCAGCAGGTTCCTTTTGATATAGAATCGATTGTAAGTGTAGTAGAAAGTTTGAGAATCAATGGCTAAGGAAAGAGTGGACGTACTAGCTTATAAACAGGGCTTGTTTGAAACGCGAGAACAGGCCAAGCGTGGTGTCATGGCTGGACTAGTCGTAGCAGTTCTTAACGGAGAACGTTTTGATAAACCAGGAGAGAAAATTCCCGATGACACTGAGCTGAAACTCAAAGGTGAAAAACTCAAGTATGTCAGCCGTGGTGGCTTGAAATTGGAAAAGGCCTTGCAGGTCTTTGATTTGTCAGTGGATGGCGCGACCACGATTGATATCGGGGCTTCTACTGGAGGTTTTACCGATGTCATGTTGCAAAATGGTGCCGAGTTGGTCTTTGCAGTCGATGTTGGTACCAATCAGTTGGCTTGGAAATTACGCCAAGACCCAAGGGTTATCAGCATGGAGCAGTTCAATTTCCGCTATGCTGAAAAGACTGATTTCGAGCAGGAACCGAGCTTTGCCAGTATTGATGTGAGTTTCATTTCCCTCAGTCTGATTCTTCCAGCCTTGCACCGAGTGCTAGCTGATCAAGGTCAGGTGGTAGCACTTGTCAAACCTCAGTTTGAGGCAGGTCGTGAGCAGATTGGGAAAAATGGAATCATTCGCGATGCCAAGGTCCATCAGAATGTCCTTGAATCTATCACAACCATGGCAGTAGAGGAAGGATTTTCAGTTCTTGGTTTGGACTTTTCTCCCATCCAAGGTGGTCATGGCAATATTGAATTTTTAGCGTATTTGAAAAAAGAAGAGTCAGCAAGTAACCAGGTTCTTGCTGAAATTGAAGAAGTAGTAGAGAGGGCGCATAGTCAATTTAAAAATGAATAAAAAAGAGAGACTTGAAAAAATTAGACGATTTGTGACAGATTATCAAATCGGTACACAAGAAGAAATCGTAGAACATTTGAAAGAAGCAGGTATCACTGCAACTCAGGCAACGGTATCCCGAGATATCAAGGAGCTGGGAATTGTCAAAATTCCTTTGAGAGACAACACCTATGTCTATGAATTGCCAAAATCAATCGTGAAAAGTTTGCAACTGGCTGAAGACAATATTGAGTCAGCTGAATTGATGGATAAGATGATCAATCTCCAAGTTATCCCAGGAAATACAGCTTTTGTAAAAGCTCAGTTAATCGAGACTTTTGCGGATAAGATTTTTAGCTGTTTGGCTGATGATAGCTCGATTTTAGTCATTGCCAGAAGTGAAAGTCTAGCTGAGGAAATCTTTGAACAAGTAAAAAATTGGTAGGTCTATATGTTACTTGAAATTTCGATAAAAAACTTTGCCATTATTGAGGCTATTTCCCTCAATTTTGAAAAGGGAATGACTGTCTTGACTGGTGAAACGGGTGCAGGGAAGTCGATTATCATTGATGCCATGAATATGATGTTGGGAGCTCGTGCTACGACAGATGTTATTCGTCACGGTGCGCCAAAGGCAGAGATAGAGGGGCTTTTCTCAGTTGAGAATAGTCGCCTTTTACAGGAAATTTTTGATGAGCAAGGTTTGGAAATGGGGGATGAGATTATCATCCGTCGAGAAATCTTGCAAAATGGTCGTAGTATCAGCCGTGTGAATGGACAGATGGTCAATCTGTCTGTTTTGCGTGCTATTGGGCAACATCTGGTGGATATACATGGTCAGCATGACCAAGAAGAGTTAATGCGCCCTCAACTTCATATTCAAATGTTGGATGAATTCGGTGACGTAGCTTTTTGGAACTTGAAAGAAACCTATCAAACGAGTTTTGATGCCTATCGAAAAATGCGCAAGCAGATTCTGGAAGTCAAGAAAAACCAACAGGAACACAAGGCACGTATCGAAATGTTGGAATTTCAAATGGCAGAGATTGAGGCAGCAAACTTGCAAGCTGGAGAAGACTTGGCTCTCAATCAAGAGCGTGATAAACTTCTCAATCATAAAAATATTGCGGATACGCTAACCAATGCCTACAGTATGTTGGACAATGAGGAATTCTCCAGTCTTGCTAATGTCCGTTCAGCCATGAATGACATGGAAAGTGTCGAAGAGTATGACCCTGAATACCGTGAAATTTCAAGTTCTTTGTCTGAGACCTACTATGTCTTAGAAGATATTAGCAAACGTTTGGAAGCAATCATTGAGGATTTAGATTTTGATGGTAACCGCCTCATGCAGGTCGAGAATCGTTTGGACCTCCTTCATACCATTACTCGTAAGTATGGTGGGACTGTAGACGATGTCTTGCTTTATTTTGCTAAGATTACGGAAGAATACAATCTCTTGACAGGCAATAATCTTTCGTCTGAGGACATGGAAGCAGAGCTCAAGAAATTGGAAGTTAATCTTGTTGAGTTAGCAGGTCAGCTTGCATCTGCACGTCATGACTTGGCTCAGCAGCTCGAAGCAGAGATTAAACAAGAACTGAAAGACCTCTATATGGAAAAAGCCCAGTTTCAAGTTCGTTTTAGCAAGGGCAAATTCAGTCGTGAGGGAAATGAAATGGTTGAGTTTTACATTTCAACCAATCCTGGTGAAGACTTTAAACCCTTGGTCAAGGTTGCGTCTGGCGGAGAATTATCCCGTCTCATGCTAGCTATTAAATCTGCCTTTTCTCGTAAAGAGGGCAAGACTAGTATTGTCTTTGATGAGGTGGATACGGGAGTTTCAGGCCGTGTAGCTCAGGCCATTGCTCAGAAGATTCATAAAATTGGTCAGCATGGGCAGGTTCTAGCTATTTCCCATTTACCACAAGTGATTGCGATTGCGGATTATCAATTCTTTATTGAGAAGATTAGCAATGACCATTCAACGGTTTCGACTGTTCGTCTCTTGACGGTTGAAGAGCGAGTGGAAGAAGTTGCTAAGATGTTGGCAGGTGATGACGTAACAGAAGCAGCCCTGACGCAAGCCAGAGAATTGTTGAGAAACAGGGAGAAATAAGATGACAGACTATTATGTAATTGGAGATGTTCACGGAAAATCTGGGATGCTAGAAGACCTTCTCAAAACATGGGATGGTCAGACCCAGTTGCTCTTTCTAGGGGATTTGATTGACCGTGGTGAAGATAGTCGCCGTGTTCTAGAGATAGTTAAGGACTTAGTGGACAATCAAGGGGCGATCTGTTTGTCAGGAAATCATGAGTATATGTTTTTGACTTGGCTAGATGACCCAGAAGAGAGTTATGACCATTATCGTCGCAATGGTGGAGATACAACCATTAACTCTATCCTAGGTCGTCCCTTGGATGCCCCAGTTGATGGAGTTGAGGATGCCAAGCGTGTTGCCACTGAAGCGGCAGATTTGGTCGAATTCATTCGTCAAATGCCTTTTGTGGTAGAGACAGATAAGTATATCTTTGTGCACGCAGGTATTGATTTGACCTTGGATGACTGGCACGAAACCACAGATTATAAAAAAGTATGGCTTAGAAAACCATTCCACGAAGCTGCCAATCATACCGGGAAAACCATTGTCTTTGGTCACACACCAGTTTATGGTTTGTTAAAGCAAGAACGCGGTACAGCTGAGCTTTGGACTACAGAAGATGGTAAGATTGGGATGGACGGAGGAGCTGTCTACGGTGGTGTTCTTCATGGGATTGTCTTTACAGACCAAGGAATGACAGAACACCACTTTATCGAAAATGACGGCTTTGTCGCTGAAGATTAGTACTCCTAGCAGGGTATGGTCTTGTCAAATTATCAAAAACAATTTATAATAAATAGATACCCTGAAAGGAAGAGAATCATGAACTTAGAAGAATTGAAAAAACGACAGGAGAAGATCCGTAACTTCTCTATTATCGCCCATATTGACCACGGGAAATCAACTCTAGCAGACCGCATTTTGGAAAAGACTGAGACGGTTTCAAGCCGTGAAATGCAAGCTCAACTTTTGGACAGCATGGACCTAGAGCGAGAACGTGGGATTACCATTAAACTCAATGCCATCGAGTTGAACTATACTGCAAAAGATGGTGAAACCTATATTTTCCACTTGATTGATACGCCGGGGCACGTGGATTTTACCTATGAAGTTTCACGTTCGCTAGCTGCTTGTGAGGGTGCTATTTTGGTAGTCGATGCTGCCCAAGGGATTGAGGCTCAAACCCTTGCCAACGTTTATCTGGCCTTGGACAATGATTTGGAAATCATGCCAGTCATTAACAAAATTGACCTGCCAGCAGCGGATCCAGAGCGCGTGCGTACAGAGATTGAAGATGTCATTGGTTTGGATGCCAGTGAAGCAGTTTTAGCATCAGCTAAGGCTGGTATCGGTATCGAAGAAATCCTCGAGCAAATTGTAGAGAAAGTACCAGCGCCAACGGGTGATGTGACAGCGCCTCTTAAAGCCTTGATTTTCGACTCTGTTTACGATGCTTATCGAGGGGTTATTCTCCAAGTGCGTGTCATGGATGGGGTGGTCAAACCTGGCGATAAGATTCAGCTTATGAGCAACGGCAAGACCTTTGATGTGACCGAAGTCGGTATTTTTACACCCAAAGCAGTTGGTCGTGATTTCCTTGCGACTGGTGACGTTGGTTATATTGCGGCTTCTATCAAGACGGTTCAGGACACCCGTGTGGGCGATACCGTTACCTTGGCAACCAATCCTGCGGCAGAGCCATTACATGGTTACAAACAGATGAATCCTATGGTTTTTGCAGGTCTCTACCCAATTGAGTCAAACAAGTATAATGACCTACGTGAAGCCCTTGAAAAATTGCAACTGAATGATGCTAGTCTTCAGTTTGAACCAGAAACATCTCAGGCACTTGGATTTGGTTTCCGTTGTGGTTTCCTTGGACTTCTCCATATGGATGTTATCCAAGAACGTTTGGAACGTGAGTTCAACATCGACCTCATCATGACAGCTCCATCCGTTATCTATAAGGTTAATTTGACTGACGGTGAGTCTATGGATGTATCTAACCCATCTGAATTTCCAGACCCAACTAAGATTGCAACCATTGAAGAGCCTTATGTTAAGGCGCAAATCATGGTACCACAGGAGTTCGTCGGAGCAGTAATGGAATTGGCTCAGCGCAAGCGTGGAGACTTTGTGACGATGGACTATATTGATGATAACCGTGTCAATGTTATCTATCAAATTCCACTGGCTGAAATCGTCTTTGACTTCTTTGATAAGCTTAAGTCTTCGACTCGTGGTTATGCAAGCTTTGACTACGAATTGTCAGAGTACCGTCCGTCTAAGCTGGTCAAAATGGACATCCTTCTCAATGGAGACAAAGTGGATGCCCTCAGCTTCATCGTTCACAAGGATTTTGCTTACGAACGTGGGAAACTCATCGTTGATAAACTCAAGAAAATCATCCCTCGCCAACAATTTGAGGTTCCTATCCAAGCAGCAATTGGACACAAGATTGTCGCTCGTACTGATATCAAGGCCCTTCGTAAGAACGTACTTGCTAAATGTTATGGTGGTGACGTTTCTCGTAAGCGTAAACTCCTTGAAAAACAAAAAGCCGGTAAGAAGCGCATGAAAGCTATCGGATCAGTAGAAGTTCCACAAGAAGCCTTCCTTAGCGTCTTGAGCATGGATGAAGAGTAGAAGTATAAAGAAAAGCATTTTATTGTTGATATACTTTAAATGTCAAACAACAAAGATAAATAAAAGAAGATCAAATGGTCTTCTTTTTTATTTGTTTTACGAATAAATAGATGAGTAGAAAAAGAAATGGAGATATTTATGAAAATCACAAACTATGAAATCTATAAGTTAAAAAAATCAGGTTTGACCAATCAACAGGTTTTGAAGGTCCTAGAATATGGTGAAAATTTCGATCAAGAACTGTTGTTAGGAGATATTGCAGATATATCAGGTTGCCGAAATCCAGCTGTTTTTATGGAACGTTATTTTCAGATAGACGATGCGCATTTGGAGAAGGAGTTTCAAAAATTTCCATCTTTTTCTATTTTAGATGACTGTTACCCTTGGGATTTGAGTGAAATATACGATGCTCCTGTGCTTTTATTTTACAAGGGCAATCTCGACCTCTTGAAATTTCCTAAGGTAGCAGTCGTAGGAAGTCGTTCTTGCAGCAAACAGGGAACTAAGTCGGTTGAAAAAATTATTCAGGGATTGGAAAATGAACTGGTTATCGTCAGTGGATTAGCCAAGGGCATTGACACAGCAGCTCATATGGCAGCTCTCCAGAATGGCGGCAAAACTATTGCAGTGATTGGAACAGGACTGGATGTGTTTTATCCTAAAGCCAATAAACGCTTGCAAGACTACATCGGCAATGATCATCTGGTTCTCAGTGAATATGGACCTGGCGAACAACCTCTGAAATTTCATTTTCCTGCCCGTAATCGCATCATTGCTGGACTTTGTCGTGGTGTGATTGTAGCAGAGGCTAAGATGCGCTCAGGTAGTCTCATTACCTGTGAGAGGGCCATGGAAGAAGGACGCGATGTTTTTGCTATTCCTGGTAGCATTTTAGATGGACTATCAGACGGTTGCCATCATTTGATTCAAGAAGGGGCAAAATTGGTCACCAGCGGGCAAGATGTTCTTGCGGAATTTGAATTTTAAGACAAAATTTCTCTTTCTAAACCAACTTTTCTTCTATATATAGGAGCTAAGTCTTGACAGTTATGGCAAAATGGTTTACACTTTATAAAGTTTATTACTTTGAAAAGGTGTGATACTGTGGCTACGGCAACAAAAAAGAAAAAATCAACAGTTAAAAAAAATCTAGTAATCGTGGAGTCGCCTGCTAAGGCCAAGACGATTGAAAAATATCTAGGCAGAAACTACAAGGTTTTAGCTAGTGTTGGGCATATCCGTGATTTGAAGAAATCCAGTATGTCCGTCGATATTGAAAATAATTATGAACCGCAATATATCAATATCCGAGGAAAAGGACCTCTTATTAATGACTTGAAAAAAGAAGCCAAAAAAGCTAATAAAGTCTTTCTGGCGAGTGACCCGGACCGTGAAGGAGAAGCGATTTCTTGGCATTTGGCCCATATTCTCAACTTGGATGAAAATGATGCTAACCGTGTGGTCTTCAATGAAATCACCAAGGATGCGGTCAAAAATGCTTTTAAAGAACCACGCAAGATTGATATGGACTTGGTCGATGCCCAACAGGCTCGTCGTGTCCTGGATCGCTTGGTAGGCTATTCGATTTCGCCTATTTTGTGGAAGAAGGTCAAGAAGGGCTTATCAGCAGGTCGCGTACAGTCCATTGCCCTTAAACTCATCATTGACCGTGAGAATGAAATCAATGCCTTCCAACCAGAAGAATATTGGACAATTGATGCTGTCTTTAAAAAGGGAACCAAGCAATTTCAGTCATCCTTCTATGGAGTAGATGGCAAAAAGCTGAAACTGACTAGTAATGATGAGGTCAAGGAAGTCTTGTCTCGTCTGACTAGTAAAGACTTTTCAGTGGATCAGGTAGATAAGAAAGAGCGCAAGCGCAATGCTCCATTACCTTATACCACTTCATCTATGCAAATGGATGCTGCCAATAAAATTAACTTCCGTACTCGAAAGACCATGATGGTTGCGCAACAGCTTTATGAAGGGATTAATATTGGTTCTGGTGTTCAAGGTTTAATCACCTATATGCGTACAGATTCGACTCGTATCAGTCCAGTTGCACAGAACGAAGCAGCAAGTTTCATTACGGACCGTTTTGGTAGCAAATATTCTAAGCATGGTAGCAAGGTCAAAAATGCTTCAGGAGCTCAAGATGCCCACGAGGCTATTCGTCCGTCTAGTGTCTTTAATACACCTGAAAGTATTGCTAAGTATTTGGACAAGGATCAACTCAAGCTTTATACTCTTATTTGGAATCGTTTTGTGGCTAGCCAGATGACAGCTGCTGTCTTTGATACCATGGCTGTTAAATTATCTCAAAATGGGGTTCAATTTGCTGCCAATGGTAGTCAGGTTAAGTTTGATGGTTATCTTGCCATTTATAATGATTCTGACAAGAATAAGATGTTACCGGATATGGCTGTTGGAGATGTGGTCAAGCAGGTCAATAGCAAACCAGAGCAACATTTCACCCAACCGCCTGCCCGTTATTCTGAAGCGACACTGATCAAGACCTTGGAGGAAAATGGGGTTGGGCGTCCGTCCACCTACGCGCCAACTATTGAAACCATTCAGAAACGTTATTATGTTCGCCTTGCAGCCAAACGTTTTGAACCAACAGAGTTGGGAGAAATTGTTAACAAGCTCATCGTTGAATATTTCCCAGATATCGTAAACGTGACCTTTACAGCTGAAATGGAAGGCAAACTGGATGACGTCGAAGTCGGAAAAGAGCAGTGGCAACGTGTCATTGATGCCTTTTACAAACCCTTCTCCAAAGAAGTGGCCAAGGCTGAAGAAGAAATGGAGAAAATCCAGATCAAGGATGAACCAGCTGGATTTGATTGTGAAGTGTGTGGCAGCCCAATGGTCATTAAACTTGGTCGTTTTGGTAAGTTCTACGCTTGCAGTAATTTCCCAGATTGCCGTCATACCCAAGCAATTGTGAAAGGGATTGGTGTTGAGTGTCCAAGTTGTCATCAGGGACAAATCATTGAGCGTAAAACAAAACGTAACCGCCTTTTCTATGGTTGCAATCGCTATCCAGAATGTGAATTTACCTCTTGGGATAAGCCTGTTGGTCGTGACTGTCCAAAATGTGGCAACTTCCTCATGGAGAAAAAAGTCCGTGGTGGTGGCAAGCAGGTTGTTTGTAGCAAGAGTGACTACGAAGAAGAAAAGATTAAATAATAGGAGAGTCCTGAAAGTGAATTTCAGGCTCTTTTTGGTTGGAACTTGACAAAATTCATCATTGTATGCGAAACTAGAAGAAGATTATTTTAACTAGGAGAAGTTATGCGTCTTATCTATTTGATAATTGGTTTTTTATCATTGGCCTTGGCTATTATTGGGGTTGTTTTGCCCTTGCTGCCTACAACGCCTTTTCTTTTGTTGTCTATTGCTTGTTTCTCAAAAAGTTCCAAGCGCTTCGAAGACTGGCTTTATCATACTAAGCTCTATCAAGCATATGTGGCTGATTTTCGCGAGACTAAGTCTATTGCGCGTGAACGAAAGAAAAAAATCATCGTATCTATCTACATTTTGATGGGAATTTCCATTTATTTTGCCCCTCTCTTACCAGTCAAAATTGGTCTCGGAGCCTTGACCATCTTTATCACTTATTATCTCTTCAAGGTCATTCCGGACAAAGAATAAAAAATAGTAACTATTTTCCTTGATATAAATAAAAGCATATTTACGATAATATGATATAATAAATTCAAAGTAATAATCAAGGAGAATCAAATGATTTACGAATTTTGTGCTGAAAATGTGACCTTGCTTGAAAAAGCGATGCAGGCTGGAGCTCGTCGAATCGAACTTTGTGACAATCTAGCAGTGGGTGGAACAACACCTAGCTATGGAGTGACCAAGGCAGCGGTTGAACTGGCAGCTAACTACGATACGACCATTATGACCATGATTCGTCCCCGTGGTGGCGACTTTGTCTATACTGATCTTGAAATAGCGATCATGCTAGAAGACATTCGTTTGACTGCTCAGGCTGGAAGTCAAGGTGTTGTATTTGGTGCTTTAACTGCTGATAAGAAGTTGGATAAGGTTAATCTTGAAAAGCTGATTGCCGCATCTAAAGGAATGGAAATTGTCTATCACATGGCCTTTGATGAATTGAGTGATGAAGACCAGTTGGAAGCCATTGACTGGCTCAGCCAAGCCGGAGTCACTCGTATCTTAACTCGTGCTGGTGTGTCTGGAGACTCGCTAGAGAAACGTTTCGCTCATTATCACAGAATTTTGGAATATGCAGCTGGTAAAATTGAAATCTTACCAGGTGGGGGGATTGACTTGGACAACCGTCAAACCTTTATTGACCAGCTGGGCGTGACACAATTGCATGGAACCAAGGTTGTCTTTTAAAAAATAGAAAGGAACTGCTAGCTTTTGGTAGCAGTTTTCACTTATGTTTGAAATTTTTAAATCCTATCAGTTTAATCAAGAAAAGGCTCATGCTTTTGGTTTTGTAGAAAATAGTGGAGTCTGGATCTATAGTTGCCAGATTTTGCAAGGTGACTTTGTCATGACAGTCTCCATCACTGCTGATAATGTGTGTTTTCAGGTCTTTGACCGGGAAACGGGTGATCTCTATCCTCAAGTCCATATGGAAAGCATGAGAGGAAGTTTTGTCGGAAATGTCCGTGAAGCTTGTCTGGAGACTCTTTACCATATTCGTAAGGCTTGTTTTGATGTGCAGGATTTTATCTGTCCTCAGACCAAGCGAATCATGACTCAAGTTCAGGAAAAGTATGGTAATCAGCTGGAGTATCTGTGGGAGAAATCGCCTGATACGGCAGTGTTAAGACATGAAGACAATAAGAAGTGGTATGCTGTTGTGATGAGAATACCTTGGGATAGGCTAGATAAGGGGAGAGAAGGATTAGTAGAAGCAGTCAATCTCAAACACGACCAAGTAGTGGACTTGCTTTCACAAAATGGCATTTATCCAGCTTTTCATATGAATAAGAGATACTGGATTAGTGTGGCACTTGATGATACGTTGTCAGATGAAATAGTACTGGAATTGATTGAAAAAAGTTGGAATTTAACTTCTAAAAAATAAAACTTTTCAAGGATTTTCAAGAACTTTCAATTAGCGAAATATTCTCTACTGAAGAAATTTTCAGAAAATAATAGATTTTTTCTTGACAAGTATTTTTGCCTATGCTAAAATACTAAACAAGATATCAAACGAAGGAGAAAGTCAAGCATGAAAACAGCTAAGTTTAATCAATTTGCTTTGTTGTTGAGGTACTCGGGCTAGTGCAAAAGCATTAGTCCTGTTTGGCTTACCAAGCGGGAGTAAATCAACATCTCGCTTGGGCTTCTAAGCGAGATGTTTTTTTAAAACCACATTTGGAAAAGGGGAAATCTTATGCGTAAAGTTGAATTTTTTGATACAAGCCTTCGTGATGGGGAACAAACACCTGGTGTTAACTTCTCAATAAAGGAAAAAGTTTCCATTGCAAGACAGCTGGAGAAATGGGGAATTTCTGTAATTGAAGCTGGTTTTCCGGCTGCTAGTCCAGATTCATTTATAGCTGTTCAAGAAATTGCTAAAGCCATGAAAAAAACAGCAGTGACAGGATTAGCTCGTTCTGTAAAATCTGATATTGATGCTTGTTATGAGGCTCTTAAGGATGCCAAATATCCTCAAATTCATGTCTTTATCGCTACCAGTCCGATTCACCGCAAGTATAAGCTAAATAAGAGCAAGGAAGAGATTTTAGAAGCTATCAAGGAACATGTTTCTTATGCACGTTCTAAGTTTGAAATCGTCGAATTCTCTCCTGAAGATGCGACTAGAACAGAGTTGGATTTCCTCTTACAAGTCGTTCAAACAGCGGTCGATGTAGGTGCATCTTATATCAATATCCCTGACACAGTTGGTTTTACGACTCCAGAAGAGTTTGCACGTATCTTTGATCACTTGATTGAAAATATTAAATCAGATCATAAAGTTGTCTTTGGTGTCCACTGTCACGATGATCTCGGTATGGCAACTGCAAATACTTTGACAGCAATTAAACACGGTGCTGGACGCGTCCAGGGAACTATTAATGGTATCGGTGAACGCGCAGGTAATGTTGCTCTTGAAGAAGTAGCTGTTGCTTTGAAGATTCGTGAGGATTTCTTCCAAGCAACTAGTGATATTGTTTTGGATGAAACAATGAATACGTCTGAAATGGTTTCTCGCTTCTCTGGTATTCCAGTTCCTAAAAACAAGGCTGTCGTTGGTGGCAATGCCTTCTCTCATGAATCGGGCATTCACCAAGATGGAGTCCTTAAAAATCCTCTCACTTATGAGATCATCACACCTGAATTGGTCGGTGTTAAGAGTAATAGCCTTCCACTTGGTAAATTGTCTGGTCGCCATGCCTTTGTTGAGAAACTAAGAGAATTGGCTCTAGATTTTACAGAAGAGGATATCAAACCACTCTTCGCTAAGTTCAAGGCACTGGCGGACAAGAAACAAGAAATCACAGATGCAGATATTCGAGCTCTGGTAGCTGGAACCATGGTTGAAAATCCAGAAGGCTTCCATTTTGATGATTTACAACTTCAAACTCATGCAGATAATGACATTGAAGCGCTCGTTAGCCTAGCCAATATGGATGGTGAGAAAGTCGAATTCAATGCGACAGGGCAAGGTTCCGTTGAAGCAATCTTTAACGCTATCGATAAGTTCTTTAACCAATCTGTCCGCTTGGTGTCCTATACCATTGATGCTGTAACAGATGGAATTGATGCCCAAGCTCGGGTTTTGGTCACTGTTGAAAACAGAGATACAGAAACCATCTTTAATGCAGCAGGGCTTGATTTCGATGTACTGAAAGCATCTGCTATTGCCTACATCAATGCTAATACCTTTGTTCAAAAAGAGAATGCTGGTGAGATGGGACGCAGTGTTTCCTATCGTGATATGCCTAGTGTGTAAAGGAGAAAGCTATGACAAAGAAAATAGTAGTTCTGGCAGGGGATGGAATCGGCCCAGAAATCATGGATGCTGGGTTAGAGGTTCTGGAAGCTATAGCTAAAAAAACAGGCTTTGACTATGAAATAGACAAACGACCTTTTGGAGGTGCAGGAATTGATGCAGCAGGCCATCCTTTACCTAGTGAAACCCTCAAAGCATGTAGAGAAGCAGATGCCATTCTCCTAGCGGCTATCGGTAGTCCTCAGTATGATGGAGTAGAGGTCCGGCCCGAACAAGGCTTGCTGGCTCTCCGTAAGGAACTAAATCTCTATGCTAATATTCGCCCTGTTAAGATTTTTGAGAGTCTCAAGCATTTGTCACCACTAAAACCAGAACGAATTGCTGGTGTAGACTTTGTTGTGGTACGGGAGTTGACAGGTGGGATTT
>CAURTW010000010.1:0-32915 GCA_963527705.1 uncultured Streptococcus sp. | reverse complement strand
AATATCTGTGAATGGGTTGTTTACTTTGAAACAGGTAAGATTGTCGAACTATAAAGTATTCAAATGATAAAATTATTGTGAAAGCTTACTTTTTAATACAGTAAGCTTTCATTGTATAGATGGTTTACTTTGTCAGAGGTGAATAATGAACTACATACAGAATATCAGAAAAAAAGTTGGAAAAGATAAAATTATTTTAAATTTTACCTGTGGAATATTAAGTCAATCAGGAAAAATTTTATTACAAAAACGAGCAGATAAAGGAACGTGGGGATTACCAGGTGGTGCTCTTGAATTAGGAGAATCGGCTTTAGAAGCTTTAGTGCGAGAGTTTTATGAAGAAACAGGAGTCGAAGTGAGGGTGGAAAAACTCTTAAATGTTTATACAAAATATTCAGACAGTTATCCGAATGGTGATGAGGCTCAAGTTCTTACAATCTTGTATTTAGTTTCATCTGAAACTTCTATCTCTATAAATTTTTTTACAAGTGATGAAACTTTAGAATTAGGATTTTTTGATCATAGTGACATACAAAATATTGCAATTGTAAACCAGCAGCATCAAGATATGATAAATGATTTTTTTGAAAATAAGTTCCCAATAGATAGATAAACTAACCACTGTATTTCTTTTTTTAGTAAATATATTTTATGAAAATGTAAGAAAAATACTTGACAAGCAACTTGGATAGCGTTATAATTATACAAAATTAACAGTGAGGTTGTTTATTTATGAAATCAAAAAAATGGATATTTGTTTTATGTAGTTTTCTTGCAAGCTTCTTCTTAGTGGCTTGCCAGTCGGGTTCTAATGGTTCTCAGTCAGCTGTTGAAGCCATTAAGCAAAAGGGGAAATTAGTTGTGGCGACCAGTCCTGACTATGCACCTTTTGAATTTCAGTCTTTGGTTGACGGGAAAAATCAGGTTGTCGGTGCGGATATTGACATGGCACAGGCTATCGCTGATGAACTTGGGGTGAAGTTGGAAATTTCAAGCATGAGTTTTGACAATGTCTTGACCAGTCTTCAAACTGGTAAGGCTGATCTAGCAGTTGCGGGAATTAGCGCTACTGACGAGAGAAAAGAAGTCTTTGATTTTTCAATCCCTTACTATGAAAACAAGATTAGTTTCTTGGTTCGTAAGTCTGATGTAGAAAAATACAAGGATTTGACTAGCCTAGAAAGTGCTAATATTGCAGCCCAAAAAGGAACTGTTCCAGAATCAATGGTCAAGGAACAATTGCCAAAAGCTCAGCTGACTTCCCTAACCAATATGGGTGAAGCTGTTAATGAATTACAGGCTGGAAAAGTAGATGCTGTTCACATGGATGAGCCTGTTGCTCTTAGCTATGCTGCTAAAAATGCCGACCTAGCTGTCGCAACGGTCAGCTTGAAGATGAAGGACGGCGAAGCTAATGCAGTTGCCCTTAGAAAAAATAGTGCTGATTTGAAAGAAGTGGTGGACAAGGTCATCCAAAAACTCAAGGATGACGGTACCTACCAAAAATATCTTGAAAAAGCGGCAACCTTAACAGAAGTTGAACAATAAGAAAAAGCAGAGTTGGAAGTCATTCCAATTCTGCTTTTAAATAGTTTAAAACCTTTTTCAGATTGTCTAAGGACACCTTGGCAAATTGATAAGGACAGGCACCCAAGTAAGCCTCTTCAAAGAAATCCAAGCCCAGTTGGCTGTGTTTGAGACTAGCAATTTTAGGATACTGTCTCAGGTCTAGTAATAAACCATCGTGTAGGGGAAAGTGAGGGAGGGGACAAGGAGTTTTAGTTAAGCTTTCCTCGATTTGTTTTTGGTAATCTTCCTGATTGGATAAGCGAGCTAGCCGATTTTTCTCAAATAATTGACTGTCAATATAGAGTGACAGTGCCTTTTGCATAATGAGGTTGCTGTCGTAGTCTAGGATATTTTTGTAGGCCACAAAGGCTTCTTTGATAGCATTTGGAAGGATGAGTGCTGTTATCCGCAGGGCTGGAAAGAGGCTGGTTGAGAAGGACTTGATGTAAATGACCCGCTCCTCTGTATCTAGATAGTGGAAGGTCTGGCCCTTCTTGGAGTCCAAATCACCCAGATAGTCGTCCTCTACGATATAGACACCATACTTGGCAGCTAAGTCAAGAATAGCCCGTTTGTCCTGCTCTGAATAGGAATGCCCCAGAGGATAGTGAAATCGAGGAATGGTATAGAAAAATTTAATTTTACCTGTCTTGAAGTGGCTTTCCAGTTCCTCCAAGTCAATTCCATCAATGCCTCGTTCAATCGTTTGATAGTCCAATCCCTGAGCAATCAAGAGGCGATTCATTCGATGGTAGGTCGGCTGTTCCACCAAGATTTCCTTGGCTTGGCTAGGAAAGGATATTTGAGAAAGGATAAAAAGGGCTTGTTGAGTTCCAGAAGTCAGTACCAGTTGATCAGCCTTGCAGTAGAGAGCTTGGTCAAAGAGGAGTTTATGAATGGATTGCCTTAAGTCTTCTAATCCTTCTTGGTTGTCATAGTAGTTGAAGAGGTAGTTTTCCCGTCCAATCAAGGTTTCATTGACACAGAGTCGGAAATCGTCATAGGCACTGGCATGTTCGTCGGTAACCTCAATTTCTAGGTCCTGGTGTTGCCCTTGTTCTAGGACATAGTAGCCACTCTGGGGCTTGGCATAGAGGTATTGTTCGTGCCGTAATTCCAGTAGGGCTCTCTGAATAGTGTCCTTGCTACAGTGAAAGTCAAGGCTCAGTTGACGAATAGAAGGCAGGCGACTTCCCGTTGGAAAGCGTCCAGACTCGATACCGTTTTTCAGATAAGATACGACCTCTTGGTACTTGCTTTGTTTCTTCATTCCAGACCTCCCTTGATTTTGTTACATTGTACCCTTTTTTTTCCTTCTTGGCAATGTCTAGGGTGTTTCTCTCGTTCACATCTAGTGGCAAATGTGGTATACTTAGGAAGTATGATTTACATATTAAAATCCAAGAAAGAGAAAAGATAAAAAGTGCAAGAACCAGTAAAATTATTTCAATACAATACGCTAGGAGCCTTGATGGCAGGCCTTTATGGTGGGACCATGACAGTAGGAGAATTGCTAGAACATGGTGACCTTGGTTTGGGAACCTTGGATTCTATTGATGGGGAATTGATTGTCTTGGATGGCAAGGCTTATCAGGCCAAAGGATCAGGAGACCAACCAGAGATTGTGGAAGTGTCACCAGATGCCCTTATTCCTTATGCAGCGGTAGTACCGCATCAGGCAGAGGTTATTTTCCGCCAGCGGTTTGAGATGACAGATAAGGAATTGGAAGAGCGGATTGAGTCTTATTATGATGGAGAAAATCTTTTCCGTTCTATTAAGATTCGTGGGGAATTTTCACATATGCATGTGCGCATGATTCCCAAGTCGACACCAGATACCAAGTTTGCTGATGTCGCAACCCATCAACCTGAATATAGTAGTGACAATGTGGCGGGAACAATCGTTGGTTTCTGGACGCCAGAGATTTTCCATGGGGTCAGTGTGGCAGGCTACCATCTGCACTTCATTTCAGATGATTTGACCTTCGGTGGACATGTCATGGACTTTGTCATCAAGGAAGGCATTATCGAGGTGGGAGCTGTTGACCAGTTGGACCAACGTTTCCCAGTCCAAGATCGTCAATACTTGTTTGCTAAGTTCAATGTTGACGAGATGAAAAAAGATATTGAAAAGGCGGAATAGGAGAAGAAAATGACCATTCATATTATCATTACCATGGTGCTGTTGCTGGTTATCTTGCTAGGAAGCATTTGGTATGCCAAAAAGAAATATCAGATCAATCTAGCTGTCTTGGGATTGGGTGCTGTTGCTTTCTTTGTCTCTTCACAGATTTTAGAAAAACTGGTGCATATCTTGGTTTTACATCCTCAAAAAGACGGTAGTATTGCCCTCTTGCAAGACCATCCGCTTGTCTATATCATCTATGGCCTAGCCATGGCAGCATTTTTTGAGGAAACTGCTCGTCTTATTTTCTTCAAATGGTTGGAGAAAAAGAGAAGTTTGGAAAAGGCAGATGCCTTGGCTTATGGATTGGGGCATGGTGGCTTGGAGTTGATTTTCCTAGGTCTTACTAGTTTGATTAATCTCTACATCGTTCTCTCAGCAGTTCAAACTCAGAATCCACAGGTCATGCAATTGCTGTCTGAAAATATGTTGAAAACTATTCAGTCGCTATCAGTCTGGCAGATTTATTTGCTTGGTTTTGAGCGAATCTTGGCCCTAGGTTTCCAATTACTCTTGACTGTTTGGGTTTACCAAGCTGTTCGCCAGAAGAAATGGATTTATCTCCTAGCGGCCTATGGACTACATGCCTTCTTTGACCTGGCACCATCTCTTGCCCAAGTTGGCTGGTTGACCAATCCAGTCTTGGTTGAAGTGGTCCTAGCACTTGAACTTGTTCTGCTTGCCTATGGAACAAAGGCAGTCTTTTGCAAAAAATCATAAGAAAAAGGGGGAAACCTCTTTTTTGTTTAAAATAAGCCCAAGGTTTTTTTAGGGTCGTCAAATGGTCTTAAAAATGGTATAATGGAATGAATTTTGTAAAAGGAAGAGTGTCATGTCAGTAAAAGAAAAAATGCTTGAAATCTTAGAAGGGA
Organism: uncultured Streptococcus sp.; assembly: GCA_963527705.1. Classification (GTDB taxonomy): domain Bacteria; phylum Bacillota; class Bacilli; order Lactobacillales; family Streptococcaceae; genus Streptococcus. The sequence continues at coordinate 28,289 of CAURTW010000010.1, read as the reverse complement.
TTGATGTCCGTTTCAAGGAACCCTTGCATAGCTATAGTTATACAAAAGTAGGTGGAGAGGCTGACTATCTGGTCTTTCCACGAAATCGTTTTGAGTTGGCTCGCGTTGTTAAATTTGCTAATCAAGAAAATATCCCTTGGATGGTTCTTGGAAATGCTAGCAATATCATCGTTCGTGATGGTGGGATTCGTGGATTTGTCATCTTGTGTGACAAGCTCAATAATGTTTCCGTTGATGGCTATACCATTGAAGCTGAAGCTGGTGCTAACTTGATTGAAACAACTCGCATTGCGCTTCGTCATAGTTTGACTGGTTTTGAGTTTGCTTGTGGCATTCCAGGAAGCGTTGGCGGTGCTGTCTTTATGAATGCCGGTGCCTATGGTGGCGAGATTGCCCACATCTTGCAGTCTTGTAAGGTCTTGACCAAGGATGGAGAAATCGAGACCCTGTCTGTCAAGGACTTGGCTTTTGGTTACCGTCACTCAGCCATTCAAGAGTCTGGTGCAGTTGTCTTGTCAGCTAAATTTGCCCTTGCTCCAGGAAACCATCAGGTTATCAAGCAAGAAATGGATCGCTTGACGCATCTACGTGAACTCAAGCAACCTTTAGAATATCCATCTTGTGGTTCGGTCTTTAAGCGTCCAGTAGGGCATTTTGCAGGTCAATTAATTTCAGAAGCTGGCTTGAAAGGCTATCGTGTCGGTGGTGTTGAAGTATCAGAAAAACACGCAGGTTTTATGATTAATGTTGCTGACGGAACGGCTAAAGACTACGAGGACTTGATTGAGTCTGTGATTGAAAAAGTCAAGGAACACTCAGGTGTCACCCTTGAGAGGGAAGTCCGTATTTTAGGTGAAAGCAAGTAGGAAGTTTTAGTTAAAAAGCTGCTGCTATGTCATGGAAAGGGGGTGAAAGCCTATCGTCAGTGCAGAAGAATGTAGGCAGTTCAATCTCCTACACGAGGTAGTAGTGGCCTGACAGAGCCCTGATCTGTTAATCTATGAAAAAGAAGGAATAAATGACAATTGAAAAAACCAATTATTGAATTCAAAAACGTCTCTAAAGTTTTTGAAGACAGCAACACCAAGGTTCTCAAAGACATCAATTTTGAGTTGGAAGAAGGGAAATTTTACACTCTTTTGGGTGCATCTGGTTCAGGAAAATCAACCATTCTAAATATCATTGCAGGTTTACTGGATGCGACGACAGGGGATATTTTACTGGATGGGGTGCGGATCAACGATATCCCAACTAATAAACGAGATGTCCATACGGTCTTCCAATCCTATGCCTTGTTTCCACATATGAATGTGTTTGAAAATGTTGCCTTTCCACTCCGCTTGCGTAAAATCGACAAGAAAGAAATCGAACAACGCGTAGCGGAAGTTCTCAAGATGGTTCAGTTGGAAGGTTACGAGAAGCGTTCCATTCGTAAACTCTCTGGAGGACAACGTCAGCGTGTGGCCATTGCCCGTGCCATTATCAACCAGCCCCGTGTGGTTTTGTTGGATGAGCCTTTGTCAGCGCTGGACTTGAAATTGCGAACAGACATGCAGTATGAACTGCGTGAATTGCAACAACGATTGGGGATTACCTTTGTCTTTGTCACTCACGATCAGGAAGAAGCTCTTGCTATGAGTGACTGGATTTTCGTTATGAATGATGGCGAGATTGTTCAGTCTGGAACGCCTGTAGACATCTATGATGAGCCGATCAACCACTTTGTTGCTACCTTTATCGGTGAGTCAAATATCTTGCCAGGAACCATGATTGAAGACTACTTGGTCGAGTTTAACGGCAAACGCTTTGAAGCGGTTGATGGAGGGATGAAGCCAAATGAGCCTGTTGAGGTTGTCATTCGTCCAGAGGACTTGCGCATCACCCTTCCTGAAGAAGGCAAGCTCCAAGTCAAGGTGGATACCCAGCTCTTCCGTGGGGTTCACTATGAGATTATCGCCTATGACGAACTCGGAAACGAATGGATGATTCACTCGACCCGTAAGGCAATCGTTGGCGAGGAAATCGGTCTGGACTTTGAACCAGAAGATATCCACATCATGCGTCTCAACGAAACCGAAGAAGAGTTCGATGCTCGTATCGAGGAGTACGTAGAAATCGAAGAGCAAGAAGCAGGTCTGATTAACGCGATCGAGGAGGAAAGAGATGAAGAAAACAACCTCTAAACTCTTTGTAGTGCCCTACATGCTTTGGATTGCCCTCTTTGTCCTCGCACCCTTGGTCTTGATTTTTGGACAATCCTTTTTCAACATTGAAGGGCAGTTTAGTTTAGAAAATTATAAATCTTACTTTGCGTCACAAAACTTGACCTACCTCAAAATGAGCTTCAACTCTGTGCTTTATGCAGGGATTGTAACCTTGGTAACACTGCTCATCAGCTATCCAACCGCCCTCTTTTTGACCCGTCTCAAGCACCGTCAACTCTGGCTCATGCTGATTATCTTGCCAACCTGGATTAATTTGCTCCTCAAGGCCTATGCCTTTATCGGAATTTTTGGTCAGAATGGCTCTATTAACCAATTTTTGGAATTCATCGGAATCGGTTCGCAGCAGTTGCTCTTTACGGATTTCTCCTTCATCTTTGTCGCAAGCTACATCGAGCTTCCCTTTATGATTTTGCCGATTTTCAATGTCTTGGATGATATGGACAACAATCTTATCAATGCCAGCTATGACCTCGGTGCGACCAAGTGGGAGACCTTCCGCCATGTTATCTTCCCCCTTTCTATGAACGGGGTGAGAAGTGGGGTTCAGTCTGTCTTTATCCCTAGTTTGAGTCTCTTCATGCTGACACGTTTGATTGGTGGGAACCGCGTTATCACGCTGGGAACGGCTATTGAGCAGAACTTCCTGACCAATGACAACTACGGTATGGGTTCTACCATCGGGGTTATCCTTATCCTGACCATGTTCATCACCATGTGGGTGACCAAGGAAAGGAGAGAACGATGAAAAAATTTGCCAATCTCTACCTAGCCTTTGTCTTTATCATCCTTTATTTGCCAATTTTTTACCTGATTGGCTATGCATTTAATGCTGGCGATGATATGAACAGCTTTACAGGATTTAGTCTGAGTCATTTTAAAACTATGTTTGGTGATGGTCGCCTCATGTTGATCCTCACCCAGACCTTTTTCTTGGCCTTTTTATCAGCCTTGATTGCGACCATTATCGGGACTTTCGGTGCTATCTATATCTACCAGTCTCGTAAGAAATACCAAGAAGCCTTTTTATCACTCAATAATATCCTCATGGTTGCGCCTGACGTTATGATTGGTGCCAGCTTCTTGATTCTCTTTACCCAGCTCAAGTTTTCACTTGGCTTTTTGACGGTTCTATCTAGTCACGTGGCCTTTTCCATCCCTATCGTGGTCTTGATGGTCTTGCCTCGTCTCAAGGAGATGAATGATGATATGATTCATGCGGCTTATGACTTGGGAGCCAGCCAGTTTCAGATGTTCAAGGAAATCATGCTACCGTACCTGACACCTTCTATCATTGCAGGTTATTTCATGGCCTTCACCTATTCGCTAGATGACTTTGCCGTGACCTTCTTTGTTACAGGGAATGGCTTTTCGACTCTATCAGTCGAGATTTACTCTCGTGCTCGAAAGGGGATTTCCCTAGAAATCAATGCCCTTTCTGCCCTTGTCTTTCTCTTTAGTATTATCCTAGTTGTTGGCTATTACTTTATCTCACGTGAGAAGGAGGAGCAAGCATGAAAAAACTCTATTCATTTTTAGCAGGAATTGTAGCCATTATCCTGGTCTTATGGGGAATTGCGACTCATCTCGATAGTAAAATCAATAGCCGAGATAGTCAAAAATTGGTTATCTACAACTGGGGAGACTATATCGATCCAGAACTCTTGACTCAGTTCACAGAAGAAACAGGAATCCAAGTTCAGTATGAGACCTTTGACTCCAACGAAGCCATGTATACCAAAATCAAGCAGGGTGGAACGACCTACGATATTACCATTCCTAGTGAATACATGATTAACAAGATGAAGGACGAAGATCTCTTGGTACCGCTTGACTATTCAAAACTTGAAGGTCTTGAAAATATCGGGCAAGAGTTTCTCAACCAGTCCTTTGACCCAGGCAATAAATTCTCCATCCCTTACTTTTGGGGAACTTTGGGAATTATTTACAATGAAACTATGGTCGATGAAGCGCCTGAACATTGGGATGACCTCTGGAAACCAGAGTATAAGAACTCTATCATGCTCTTTGATGGGGCGCGTGAGGTACTGGGACTCGGACTCAATTCCCTTGGCTACAGCCTCAACTCCAAGGATACCCAGCAGTTGGAAGAGACAGTTGATAAGCTCTACAAATTGACTCCAAATATCAAGGCTATTGTGGCGGATGAGATGAAGGGCTATATGATTCAGAACAACGCTGCTATCGGTGTGACCTTCTCTGGTGAAGCCAGCCAAATGTTAGAAAAAAACGAAAATCTACGCTATGTGGTACCAACTGAGGCCAGCAACCTTTGGTTTGACAATATGGTTATACCAAAAACAGTCAAAAACCAAGATGCAGCCTATGCCTTTATCAACTTTATGTTGAAACCTGAAAATGCTCTCAAAAATGCAGAGTATGTCGGCTATTCAACACCAAACCTACCAGCTAAGGAACTGCTCCCAGAGGAGAAAAAAGAAGACAAGGCCTTCTATCCAGATGCTGAAACCATGAAACACCTAGAAGTTTATGAAAAATTTGACCATAAATGGACAGGAAAATATAGCGACCTCTTCCTACAGTTTAAAATGTATCGGAAGTAGGAATAGAATGTAAGAAGACGAATCAGTTAGAGCTGGTTCGTTTTTTAAAAAATAGAAGGCAATTTTTTAACTGTATATTTTTCTATTCTGGTTGCTTATTTTTTAGCCTAGTAGTATACTAATCTTAACCTTACAGAAAGCGGTAACAAAAAATGAAGATATCTACTTTTTCAAAAAAAGTTATTGGCCAACCTTTTTGATTGTTGACGAAACAATTATACTATTCCATTTAAAGGATGGCTTGGATCGACAATACCTAACAACTGATTCCATACATTTGGTGATAGGGTTCTTTATATTTGCAAATATTTTCGTAGCTATCTTTAACAATTCAAAACTTTGGAATAAAAGTTGGGATAAAAAGAGTGATAGCAGTAAGAAAAAGTATATTCTGAAAAAGTAATCTGAGATGTAGGGAATTGGTCTGATTCAATGGAGATGATTTCCAGTTGACGCAAGCTTAAAAAAACGTTATAATAAGAAAGTTGAGAATTGATTTTCAATTATCTTAGTCCAGAGAAATGGCGGTGCTGCGAGCCATCTAAGCTAGGAAGTCATGCTACTCAATCAAACAATTGCATAAGAATAAGAGAATGACAAGTTCATTGAATGAAGGTGGTACCGCGGTTTTTCGCCCTTCGTGATATGAGCTTGTCTTTTGATTTTTGGAGGTGTTTATGAAGACATTTCTCGTGAAACAAAAGTTTCGTCTTGGGGGCGAACGCTTCGATATCAAGGATGATAGAGGAGTAGTGAACTATCAGGTGGAGGGCTCTTTCTTCCAAATTCCTAAGACCTTTACCATCTATGACGCCTATGGTGAGCAGGTCAGTGAAATCAGTAAAGAATTTTTCACCTTGCTTCCTCGCTTTACTATTCAGCTACGAAACGGTTCCAATTTCGTTATTCGTAAGAAGTTGACCTTCTTTCGAGATAAGTATGAGTTTGATGATCTAGGACTTCGTATCGAGGGCAATATCTGGGATTTGAATTTCAAATTGTTGGATGACCGCGACCAAGTGATTGCCGAGATTCGGAAAGAGATTTTCCATTTGACCTCAACTTACACCGTAACCGTCTATGAAGACTCTTATGCAGACCTGGTCATTTCCCTCTGTGTCGCGATTGACTATGTGGAGATGCTAGAAAGCCAATCAAATTAAACAAGTAAATAAGGAGATATTATGAAACAACTATCTAGTGCTCAAGTTCGCCAAATGTGGCTTGATTTCTGGGCAAGCAAAGGTCACTCTGTAGAACCATCAGTCAGCTTGGTTCCTGTAAATGACCCAACTCTTTTGTGGATCAACTCTGGGGTAGCAACCCTTAAGAAATACTTTGACGGGACCATTATCCCTGAAAATCCACGTATTACCAATGCCCAAAAGGCTATCCGTACCAACGATATTGAAAACGTAGGGAAGACTGCACGTCACCATACCATGTTTGAAATGTTGGGGAACTTCTCTATCGGGGATTACTTCCGTGACGAAGCCATCACTTGGGCTTATGAGCTTTTGACAAGCCCAGAATGGTTTGATTTCCCAGCTGAAAAACTTTACATGACCTACTATCCAGATGATAAAGATTCTTATAACCGCTGGATTGAGGTAGGAGTGGACCCAAGTCATTTGATTCCGATCGAGGACAACTTCTGGGAAATCGGTGCGGGACCTTCTGGACCAGATACAGAAATCTTCTTTGACCGTGGAGAAGCCTTTGACCCAGAAAATATCGGTATTCGCCTGCTTGCAGAAGATATCGAAAACGACCGTTACATCGAAATCTGGAACATCGTTTTGTCACAATTTAACGCAGACCCTGCTGTTCCTCGTAGTGAATACAAGGAATTGCCACACAAGAACATTGATACGGGCGCTGGTTTGGAGCGTTTGGTGGCGGTTATCCAAGGGGCTAAGACAAATTTTGAAACAGACCTCTTCATGCCAATCATTCGTGAAGTGGAGAAATTGTCTGGTAAGGTCTATGACCAAGATGGCGACAACATGAGCTTTAAGGTTATTGCTGACCACATCCGTTCACTTTCATTTGCCATCGGTGATGGTGCCCTTCCAGGGAATGAAGGTCGTGGTTATGTCCTTCGTCGTCTTCTCCGTCGTGCTTCTATGCATGGTCAAAAATTGGGAATCAACGAGCCTTTCCTTTACAAACTCGTTCCAACTGTTGGAAAAATCATGGAAAGCTACTACCCAGAAGTGCTTGAAAAACGTGACTTTATCGAAAAAATCGTTAAGAGCGAAGAAGAATCATTTGCTCGTACCCTACACTCAGGTCAACACTTTGCTCAAGGCATTGTAGCAGACTTGAAAGAAAAAGGTCAATCTGTCATTGCTGGTTCAGATGTATTCAAACTCTATGACACTTATGGATTCCCAGTTGAATTAACTGAAGAAATCGCTGAAGAAGCTGGTATGACTGTTGACCGTGAAGGTTTTGAAGCAGCTATGAAAGAACAGCAAGAGCGTGCGCGTGCATCAGCTGTTAAAGGTGGCTCAATGGGGATGCAAAATGAAACCCTTCAAAACATCACTGTAGAAAGTGTCTTCAACTACAATGCTAGCCAATTGCCTTCTAAGTTGGTGGCTATCGTAGCGGACAATGCTGAAGTAGAAGCTGTATCTGAAGGAACTGCCTCTCTTATCTTTGCAGAGACTCCATTCTACGCTGAAATGGGTGGACAAGTAGCTGACCACGGTCAAATCTTGGATGCTAAAGGAAATGTCGTAGCGACTGTAACGGACGTGCAAAAAGCACCAAACGGACAAGCTCTTCATACTGTCGAAGTTCTTGCACCACTTGCTTTGAATCAAGAATATACCTTGGCAATCGATACTAATCGCCGTCACCGTGTCATGAAAAACCACACAGCGACTCACTTGCTCCATGCGGCTCTTCACAATATCCTTGGCCACCATGCGACACAAGCAGGATCTCTGAACGAAGTAGAATTTCTTCGCTTTGACTTTACTCACTTCCAAGCTGTGACTCCTGAAGAGTTGCGCGCCATTGAACAGCAAGTTAATGAGAAAATTTGGGAAGCAATTGCTGTAGAAACTGTTGAGACAGATATTGACACGGCTAAAGAAATGGGAGCTATGGCCCTCTTTGGTGAGAAATACGGTAAGGAAGTTCGTGTTGTGACCATCGGTGACTACTCAGTGGAACTCTGTGGTGGTACCCACGTTGGCAATACTTCTGAAATCGGTCTCTTCAAGATTGTCAAAGAAGAAGGGATTGGTTCAGGTACCCGCCGTATCTTGGCAGTAACTGGTAAGGAAGCCTTTGAAGCTTATCGTGAACAAGAAGACGCTTTGAAAGCCGTCGCAGCAACCTTGAAAGCACCTCAACTCAAAGAAGTTCCTCACAAGGTTGAAGGACTTCAAGAGCAACTTCGTCAATTGCAAAAAGAAAATGCAGAATTGAAGGAAAAAGCAGCAGCTGCAGCTGCAGGTGATGTCTTCAAGGATGTGAAGGAAGTCAACGGACACCGTTACATTGCAAGCCAAGTTTCTGTATCAGACGCAGGTGCCCTTCGTACTTTTGCGGATAACTGGAAACAAAAAGACTACTCTGATGTGCTTGTCCTAGTTGCCGCTATCGGTGACAAAGTCAATGTTCTTGTAGCTAGCAAGACAAAAGATGTGCATGCAGGGAACCTTGTCAAAGAATTGGCTCCAATCGTCGATGGACGTGGTGGTGGTAAACCAGACATGGCCATGGCAGGGGGAAGCAACCAAGCTAAAATCCAAGAACTCTTGGAGGCAGTAGCAGGTAAATTGTAAGACAATAAAGATCTATCCATTTGGGTAGGTCTTTTTGTGCATACAAAAAAGCCAAATCCGGTTGGATCTGGCTTGTACCTGATAGGTTTATTTAACCGCCCAGACACTGACTGAACCTGCTTCTACTGGAAATTCTCCATAACCATCAGCATTGATTGTAACTTGTGCTGGATGATTTTCAAGGAGATCAACAAAGGTTTGGTCAGCCCATTCTTGACCAACAAACATAGACTTGCTGTTTTCTTGGTCATTGGAGATAAGGACAGCGATTGGAGATTGATGTTCAGCACCTGAACGAACCCATCCGATACAGTTGGCATCGTCAAAGTAGTCTGTTTGCTCTCCATAGGCCTTGTCTTTTCGGATGGCTAGGAGACGATCAAGAACTTCTCTGAAATCTTGTTGAGCAAATTGCCCTGAGATGCCGTAATAGTCTCCGTAAAAGACACATGGAAGGCCATCTTGGCGTAATAGAATAAGGGCATAGGCTGCTGGCTTGAACCATTCTTCAACAGTAGACTCAAGGGCTTGTCCTCGTTGGGTATCGTGGTTGTCAACGAAAGTGACAGCCTTGTCAGGCTTGAGTTCAACCAAGCTATCTGTGAAAATGTTACGAAGGTCGTAGCTTGCTCCAGCATGGCTAGCTTCAAAGAGATTTTGGTGGAGGCGAACATCGACAAGGTCAAAACGTTCTTCTGTCTTTTCAAGATAGTCTAGATTGGCTTCCTTGTCGGGATTCCAAAATTCACCAAAAACATAGAAATCGTCACTGTATTTTTCCTTCATATCACGGATAAAATTGCGCATGAAGAAGGAGTCGATGTGCTTAACGGCATCCAAGCGGAAACCAGCTACACCAGTCGTTTCCATGAACCAGTCAGCCCAGTCATAGATATTTTGGATGACTTCAGGATGTTTAAAGTCTAGGTCGGCATACATGAGGTAGTCGTAGTTACCGTTTTCGTTATCGACCAATTCCTCATTTGCCCAACCTTTATTGTCCCCCTGGATCAGGTAAATACCAGACTTACGGCGCTTGGCATCGTAGTCTGTACCTGTGAAGTGGTACCAGTGCCAGTGGAAGTCATTGTAGGTATCTTGGCGACCATCGAAGGTAAAACTAGTCCAGCCATTGATAGTAAAGGGTTCTCCGAGTTCAACTGTACGGTCTACAGGATCCACTTCAATAACCTGAAAGGCTTCCATGTGATCGGCTGCAGCCTTGTGGTTGAGTACCACATCGGCCATAGGCTGGATTCCCTGTGCTTTTAGGGTTTGAATAGCTTGAAGATAGTCTTCTTTGAAACCATACTTGGTGCGGATAGTTCCTTTTTGGTTAAACTCTCCTAGGTCGAATAAGTCATAGACCCCATAGCCGACATCTTTTTCATTGGTCGCCTTAAAAGCTGGTGGCATCCAGACGTGGCTAATCCCCAGATGAGCTAGGTGTGGAGCATCTTCAGCCAGATGCGTCCAGTGCTGACCGTCGTGGGGCAGATACCATTCAAAGTATTGCATGAGTGTTTGATTTTGCATGATGTTTCCTCTTACTTGTCAATCTTGTTCTTTATTCTATCATAAAGTATTGCTTAGCTCAAACGTTTGCGTAAAACTGAATAATAAGTTTTTGACTATTTTATATAAAATGTTGATTTTTAAAATGAAAGCGCTATAATTATAGTAAATTACATAGATAAAGAGAGGAGATTTCTCATGATTGAATTTCAAAATGTTAGTAAGTTGTATGGTGATAAAGAGGCCTTGAGCAATCTCAATCTGCAGATTGAAAATGGAGAGATTATGGGCTTGATTGGCCATAATGGGGCTGGAAAATCGACCACCATAAAGTCTCTAGTCAGTATCATTTCACCAAGTAGTGGTCGTATTTTGGTAGACGGTCAGGAGTTATCGGAAAATCGCTTGGCTATCAAACGAAAGATTGGCTACGTAGCAGACTCGCCTGACTTATTTTTACGCTTAACAGCCAATGAATTTTGGGAATTGATTGCTTCATCCTATGATCTGACTAGCTCTGATTTGGAGACTAGTCTAGCTAGGCTATTGAACGTTTTTGATTTTGCTGAAAATCGTTATCAGGTTATTGAAACCCTTTCTCACGGAATGCGTCAGAAAGTCTTTGTCATCGGAGCACTCTTGTCTGATCCCGATATTTGGGTCTTGGACGAACCCTTGACTGGTTTGGATCCTCAGGCTGCCTTTGATTTGAAGAAAATGATGAAGGAACATGCACAAAAAGGGAAGACGGTCTTGTTTTCAACTCATGTCCTAGAGGTAGCTGAGCAAGTCTGTGATCGGATTGCCATTTTGAAAAAGGGGCATTTGATCTATTGTGGTAGCGTAGAGGACTTGAGAAAAGACCACCCAGACCAGTCTTTAGAAAGTATCTATCTTAGCCTTGCTGGTAGAAAAGAGGAGGTTTCAGATGCGTCTCAAGGTCATTAAAAAATTAGTGGATATCAATATCCTCTATTCATCTCAAGAAGCTAATCTGGCTAATCTACGAAAGAAGCAGGCTAAGAATCCTGGGAAAAAAGTAAATGTTTCCGCTAGAGTCCTAAGTTCTTACATTTTTTCTAGTCTCTTGATGCTTTTCATGTTTATAAATATAGCCTTTCGTTTTCCTTTTGAGGAAATGCCTGTTTATTTTAGCTTCATGGTTGCTATTTTACTAGTGATTGCCTTTTCAACTTCTTTAACAGCTTTTTACAATGTCTTTTATGAGAGTAAGGACCTAGTCTCCTATAGGCCCTATGCCTTTAAAGAATCAGAGATTATAATCGCTAAAGGACTGTCTGTCCTCTTGCCAGCTCTGCCTGGAATTGTACCAATCCTAGCTTATTTTCTAGTCCTCTATATTAGGCTAGCACCTTCTCTTTGGCTAGGCTTGCCTTTGATGCTACTGTCCTTGACCTTATTATTTGTCTCTGTCACTTTAGTGATGGTAGTGGCAGTACATTTCTTGGCTCAGACTACGGTCTTCAGAAAGTATCAGTCTATTTTTTCGAATGTGATGATTGGGATAGGAGTTCTCATACCTTTAATATTTGTCTTCTTTCTACAGTCGACTTCTGGAGTTATAGTTGACAGAGTTAGAGACATTCCACCTCTTCTTTATCCTATTCATCTCTTTTACAAAATAGCAGTGGAGCCTTTTTCGACAGAAGCCATCCTGGGTCTGCTCGCTTGGATAGGACTAACTCTCTTCTTGCTTTACTTGAGCAAAAAGAAGGTTTTTCCTCGTTTTTATGACGTTATCCTGCTTAACAGTGAGGAGAAGGTCAAGAAAGAACGTCGCAGTAAGGAGAGAATTTCAACTACTAAAAAGGGATTTTTCCGCATGGTTTTACGCTACCACCTCACCCTTTTGGGACAGGGGACTGGCGTGATTACAGTGCTTTTTACAAGTGCTTTCCTTCCTTATCTCATGATGATTGGTCTGATTTCCAACATCCGAGATTCTCAGATAGTTCCAGACATTCATCCTCCATACTGGTTACCCTTGTTTTTTATAGCTCTTTTTATAGCAGTTGTCAATAACAATATCACCAGCCTGCATTCAATTGCCTTGTCTTTAGAGAGGGAAAATTTTGATTTTCTGAAGAGTTTACCCTTTGACTTTGCTCGTTATGTGAAAGTGAAATTTTGGATTATCTTTGCTGTTCAGTCCTTTTTACCTATCGTGACTTTACTTGGTCTTTCTCTATATTTAGGCTTGCCCATCCTTTCGATGATTTACCTTCTTGTAGTCTGGACCCTTGCCAGTGTCATCCTTTCTTGTCACCATTATTTTAAGGATGTGAAGAATCTGTCAACCAATTGGAGTAACATTACGGACCTGGTGAATCGTTCAAATCGTATAGTAGCAATGGTTTTATTGTTTATTTATATTGCAATCCTAATGGCCCTTGTAATAGGGAGCTTATTCTTGGTTCAGTCTCTCTCTACTATCCTTGCCATTAGCTTGGGAGTAGGAGTTCTTATCCTTCTGCTTGCTCTTGCTATTTTTGGCTATCATTATTATCTATCACGCATATTGGCAGAAATAGAAAAAAGATGAGCTAGTTGGTCGCCTGCTTGATAAATTTTATTTGACAAAACACTTTCATAGTTTGTTATAATGTAGTTGTAAATTATTACGATTGGCAATCAAAAAAATATAGGGAGGAATGTTTTGAATAAGAAATATAATATAGTTCTATTTTTGTTGTTTATAGTTTATTTATTTGGATATTTTTCAATTTCAAAAACGTTAATTCCTATAATGTGTCTTTTTCAAGTATTTTTGATAGAACATATATTTAGAGTTCGAAATAGAATTATGCAGATAGGTGAAATTATAATTATTGTTGCTTCTATAATATTATTTATTGATAGTATATTGAGTTTGTAACAAAAGGCTTTTCTATAAAATCAAATTTTCCAGATATCTACTGAAGCTGATTTATATCCTTATATTTCTTATACTATCTTCGTCGCTAAATTTGATAGACATATATTGCTGATACACCTCTCTACCTACAATCTCAAAGTTAAACTGAGGCTAGTTTGCTCTTTGATTTTCGTTGATAAAAAGAAATGCTCCTCCAAAACGGAAGAGCATCTTTTATTGTGATTTTGATTCAGTTTCTGCCGACTCTGGATGGAGTTCTTGGTAACTTGGAGCTTTGAAAAGGTCAGTACTGGTCTTACCTTGTCGTTGGCTAAAGAGACTGGTGGATTGACTACCTTTTTCCTGCTCAATCTTTTGAAGAATTGGTAAGGAATTGAGGTAAGAAATACTTTCTGTATCAACTTTTCCAAGATGATCAGCTTGGTAGAAACGTATCAAATCACCAGTTTGAATTTGGTCGCTGATTTTTAGCTGTTGACTAGCTGCCTGCCGAACGATTTCTAGTTCAGTCTGAGCTTGTTCATCAAGATTACTGATTTCAAGACCGCTCTCAGTGTAGTAGGTTCGTCCGTCGTAGCTGGTATATTTTGGTGTGACGAAGGAATTTGCAGTCCGAAAGGCAACGATTTCTTGATGATCTGGAGACAGAAGATCTTGTCCAACTTGAAGGAAGGAATTGGACTCAATACCAAGGAGGTGTTCGAGAGTCGGTAAGATATCGATTTGTCCACCGTAGGTATTGATGATTTGTCCTTTTTCATAGCCAGGCATGACCACCATAAAAGGCACTCGTTGCAACATGGCATTGTCGTAATTCGACCAGTTCTCAGAAGTCTTGCCAATCAAGGGAGCCAGCTCAGGATTGCGGGAGTTAGAAATTCCATAATGGTCTCCGTAGATGACGATGATGGAATTTTCATAGAGGCCACTTTCTTTGAGATAGTCAAAGAAGGCCTTGATAGCACTATCCAGATAGTTAGCTGTTTGGAAGTAGCCGTTGATTGTTTCATCTTTGGTTTTAGCCAGTGGGAAACCAAGCTCATCGCCTGTCAGATTGCTAGCATAGGGATAGTGATTGGACACCGTGATATACTTAGCATAAAAAGGCTGCTGCAAGTGCTCTAGATATTGGATAGAATCTTTCATCATGATTTTATCATTTAAACCATATTGGAAAGAATTGCTACTGTCTTGCTTAGTGAAGTAGGAAGCATCAAAGAAGTATTGGTAGCCCCACTGTTTGTAGGTTGTATTTCGATTCCAGAAGGTCCCGATATTACCGTGAAAGACTGCACTTGATTGGTAGCCATTTTTTGATAGGATAAAAGGCGCAGCCTGCTGGGTATTGGTACCTCCATAGTTGACCATAAAGGAACCTTGGTCAAGTCCAAACAAACCAGTCTCCAGCATGGTTTCTGCATCTGAGGTCTTACCAGCCTTGACTTGGTTAAAGATATTCGAAAAGGCTAGGGTTGCTTGCGAATGGTAGAGGGAATTAAGGAAGGGAGTGACTTCATGCTCAGTTCCATCTATGTTGAGTTTATAGTCCAGTAGGAACTGCTGAAAACTCTCTAAGTGGAGATAAATCACATTTTTCCCTTTGGCAAGGCCAAAATAGTCAGGATTGGGCTTAGCAGAATGTTCTTGAATATAATCTGTAATAGGTTGAAGATCAGTCTCAGAGGCCTTGGCACGTTCTTTGTTGGTACTGTAGGATTGGTTGGCACTATAGCCTAAAAAGGCTGGCAAACTAAGGGCACGAACAATATAATAATTAGAGAATCCTCGTGACAGGAGATCGGGACGCTCAATTTCAGCCAAGAAAAGGTTAGCTGAAAAGAGCAGGGCCGAGAGAGCAGTGATGGCAACACTGGAGCGGAATTTGAAAGTTCTCCTATCCAATTGGATGAATTTTTTATAGAAAAGGAAAGCCAGCAATGGGAAATCCATAAAATACATGAAATCCCAAAGGCGTAGTAACTCTAGTTCCGCAGTACCAACAGATACCTTGCTGACCACTTTCATGGTATTGGCCGTGATAAAGTCACTAAATTCTCGATAGTAAAAAATATTAGAATAGAGCCAAATGAATAAAAGGCAGTAAATAGCTATACTAAGACTGTAAAAGGCTTTGGTTGAGCGAGCATAGAGGGCTAGAGCCAGCAGGAGGAGTCCTAGAGGAAGGGGGTTGAAAAAGGCGATAAAGGAAAGGTAATTTCCCTGCAACTTGCCCACTTGAATATCTAAATTAAAGTCAACGGTATAGGCTAATAAGGTTTTGAGCCAATAGAGGATTAAAAGGGTTAGGACAAAACCCAGTCTGGTACCCATGGCTTTTTGGATTTTGTTAAAATTGATTCTCACACAATTACTTCCTAAGTTTTTATTAGTATTAGTATACCATTTTTTAAAACTAGAGTAAAAAAGCAAGGGTAGTTTCTTTTTTGAGAATTGTCACAAAATTTGCTATAATAGTGACTATGAATAGAATAAGAGTCAACAAACGGGTTGAAAAAAAGCTTTCAAAGGGGCTAGTTTTACTAGAAGCGAGTGATCTTGCAGATGTTCATCTCAAGGATCAGGAAGTAGAAGTCTATCGTCAAGAAGGCATCTTTCTTGGGACTGCCTACCTTTCTCAGCAAAACAAGGGCTTGGGCTGGTTTGTGAGCACAAACAAGGTGACCTTTAATCAAGCTTTCTTTGAAACGCTGTTTAGACAAGCTAAAGAAAAGAGAAGTGCCTACTATCAAGATGATTTGACAACTGCCTTTCGTCTCTTCAACCAAGAGGGAGATGGCTTTGGTGGTCTGACAGTGGACCTTTATGGCGACTATGCTGTCTTTTCTTGGTATAACTCTTATGTTTATCAGATTCGTCAGACCATCTCAGAAGCCTTTAGACAGGTTTTTCCTGAGGTGTTAGGGACCTATGAGAAGATCCGCTTTAAGGGTTTGGACTATGAATCTGCCCATGTTTATGGTCAAGAAGCACCTGACTTTTTTACTGTTTTGGAAAATGGTGTTCTGTATCAAGTCTTTATGAACGATGGCTTGATGACAGGGATTTTCCTAGACCAGCATGAAGTTCGCGGTAGTTTAGTGGATGGATTGGCTATGGGTAAATCCTTGCTCAATATGTTTTCCTACACAGCAGCCTTTTCAGTAGCTGCGGCCATGGGAGGAGCAAGCCAGACTACTTCGGTTGACCTAGCTAAACGTTCACGAGAATTGTCTCAAGCGCATTTTCAGGCTAATGGAATCAGCACAGACGACCATTGTTTTATAGTCATGGATGTCTTTGAGTATTTCAAGTATGCTAAGCGAAAAGGCTTGACTTATGATGTGATTGTCCTAGATCCGCCTAGCTTTGCTCGGAACAAAAAACAGACCTTCTCTGTGGCCAAGGATTATCACAAGTTGATTTCTCAGAGTCTTGAGATTTTAAATCCGGGAGGGATTATCATTGCCAGTACCAATGCTGCCAATGTTTCCCGTCAGAAATTTACAGAACAAATTGATAAAGGCTTTGCAGGAAGAAGTTACCAGATTTTAAATAAATACGGTCTTCCAGCAGATTTTGCCTATAATAAAAAAGATGAAAGTAGTAATTACCTCAAGGTGATTAGTATGAAGGTTAGTAAATGAAATTAATCGTTTCAGTAATGCCAAGAAGTTTAGAGGAGGCTCAGGCTCTGGATGCCACAAGGTATCAAGACGCTGATATTATTGAATGGCGTGCTGACTATCTGCCTAAGGAAGCAATTTTGCAGGTGGCTCCAGCTATTTTTGAAAAATTTGCAGGTCGTGAGTTGGTTTTCACCCTGCGAACTCGCTCTGAAGGGGGACAAATCGACCTTTCTTCAGAAGAATATATCCATCTAATCAAGGAAGTGGCGCAACTCTATCAACCAGACTATATTGATTTTGAGTACTATAGCTACAAGGATGTTTTTGAGGAAATGCTGGACTTCCCAAATCTCATTTTGAGTTACCATAATTTCCAAGAAACACCTGAAAATATGATGGAAATCTTGTCAGAGTTGACGAGCCTAAATCCAAAACTTGTTAAGGTTGCGGTGATGGCTCATACGGAGCAGGATGTGCTAGACTTGATGAACTATACACGAGGCTTTAAAACCCTCAATCCTGAGCAGGAATATGTGACGATTTCTATGGGCAAGGTGGGCAAGGTCTCTCGTATCACTGCGGATGTGACGGGTTCTAGCTGGTCTTTTGCTAGTCTAGATGAGGCAAGTGCCCCAGGTCAGATTTCCTTAGCTAACATGAAAAAAATTCGGGAGATTTTGGATGAAGCTTGATGGCTATACACGTTTAGCTGCCGTTGTTGCCAATCCTATTAAGCATTCTATTTCCCCCTTTATCCACAATAGTGCCTTTGAGGCGACAGCTACCAATGGTGCTTACGTGGCTTGGGAGATTGAAGCGGGTGACTTGGCAGAAACAGTGGCCAATATTCGTCGCTACCAGATGTTTGGCATTAACCTGTCCATGCCCTATAAGGAGCAGGTGATTCCTTATTTGGATGGGCTGAGCGATGAAGGGCGCTTGATTGGTGCGGTTAATACGGTTGTCAATGAGAATGGCAATTTAATTGGATATAATACAGATGGCAAGGGATTTTTTAAGAGCTTGCCTTCTTTTACAATTTCAGGTAAGAAGATGACCCTGCTGGGTGCAGGTGGTGCTGCCAAGTCCATTATAGCGCAAGCTATTTTGGACGGCGTCAGTCAGATTTCGGTCTTTGTTCGTTCAGTTTCTATGAAAAAAACAAGACCTTACCTGAACAAGTTACAGGAGCAGACAGGCTTTAAAGTGGACTTGTATGCTTTAGAAGATGTTTCTGAACTGCAAGCAAGGATTGCTGAGTCGGATTTACTTGTCAATGCGACCAGTGTGGGCATGGATGGTCAATCATCTCCAGTTCCTGAAAACATTGTCCTATCAGAAACTCTTTTAGTAGCAGATATCATTTACCAACCCTTTGAAACACCATTTTTGAAATGGGCTAGAAGTCAGGGGAATCCAGTTGTCAATGGTCTGGGAATGTTGCTCTATCAAGCTGCAGAAGCTTTTCAACTGTGGACAGGAAAGGAAATGCCAACAGAAGAAATTTGGCAGTCCTTAACAGAAAAATACCAATAAAGAAAGGGAGATTCTCCTATGAAAATCAGAATCGATATTCCTCATCATCCTTATGATATTCAGATTGAAAAAGGCTGTCTGGCTCAGGCTGGTCAATGGTTGCGAGAACTCTGGCAACCACAAAAGGTAGTGATTGTGACAGACAACCATGTAGCTTCTCTTTATGCAGAGAAGGTCAAGCTCAGCCTAGAAGATGCTGGTTTTCAGGTAGCTGTTTTTGATTTTTTAGAAGGGGAAGAACGAAAGAATTTAACTACTGTTCAGAAAGTCTATGAATTTCTAGTTAAGCAGGGGTTGACTCGTAGCGATGGAATAGTGGCTCTCGGAGGTGGTGTCGTTGGAGACCTGGCTGGTTTCGTAGCCTCTACCTATATGAGGGGCATTCATTTTGTTCAGATACCGACTAGCTTGACAGCCCAGGTTGATTCTTCTATCGGCGGAAAGACAGGTGTTAATACTCCATTTGCTAAAAATATGGTGGGGACCTTTGCCCAACCAGATGGGGTTTTGATTGACCCACTTGTTCTTGAAACGCTTGGAAAAAGAGAGTTGATTGAAGGGATGGGTGAGGTTATCAAGTATGGCTTGATTGAGGATCCAGAACTGTGGGCTCTTTTGACGGAGCTGGATTGTTCTGTTGAGAGCATTCTGGAACATGCAGAGACCTTGATTGAACATTCTTGCCAGGTTAAGCGTAAGATGGTAGTTGAGGATGAGTTGGACAACGGTGTACGCCTTTACCTCAACTTTGGCCACACTATTGGCCATGCCATTGAAGCAACTGCAGGTTATGGTAAGGTCATGCATGGAGAAGCTGTGGCCATGGGCATGGTGCAGATTTCCAAGGTTGCTGAGGAAAAATGTCTTATGCCAGCTGGCATAACCCAGTCCATTAGAGAGATGTGCCAGAAATTTGGTTTGCCAGTTGACTATGAAAACTGGGATGTTGACAAGCTTTATCAGGCTTTGACTCATGACAAGAAAGCACGTGGCAACACCTTGAAATTGGTCTTGGTACCAGAGCTTGGTTCAGCGACCATTCACCCAGTTTCTCTGGAAGAGATGAAAGACTACTTGGTAAAATAAGGAGAGTGTATGAGATATTTAACTGCAGGAGAATCACACGGTCCCCGTCTGACGGCTATCATTGAAGGAATTCCAGCTGGACTACCTTTGACAGCAGAGGACATCAATGAGGATTTGAAACGTCGTCAGGGTGGATACGGCCGCGGTGGTCGTATGAAGATTGAGAGCGACCAAGTTATCTTTACTTCGGGTGTTCGCCATGGGAGGACTACTGGGGCGCCTATTACCATGGATGTCATCAATAAGGACCACCAAAAATGGCTAGATATTATGTCTGCGGAGGACATTGAAGATCGCCTTAAAAGCAAACGGAAAATCACCCATCCACGTCCAGGTCATGCCGACTTGGTTGGGGGCATCAAGTACCGTTTTGACGATTTGCGAAATTCTTTAGAACGTTCATCAGCTCGTGAAACCACCATGCGGGTGGCAGTTGGCGCAGTAGCCAAACGCCTCTTGGCTGAGCTGGATATGGAGATTGCCAACCATGTCGTAGTCTTTGGTGGCAAGGAAATCGATGTTCCTGAGAATCTCACAGTTGCTGAGATTAAGGAAAGAGCTGCCCAGTCTGATGTTTCTATTGTCAACCAAGAAAGAGAACAGGAAATCAAGGATTATATTGACCAAATCAAACGTGACGGTGATACTATCGGTGGGGTTGTGGAGACAGTCGTTGGAGGTGTTCCAGTTGGTCTTGGTTCCTATGTCCAATGGGACAGAAAATTGGATGCGCGATTGGCCCAAGCAGTTGTCTCTATCAATGCCTTTAAAGGGGTGGAATTTGGTCTTGGCTTTGAAGCTGGTTATCGTAAAGGCAGCCAAGTTATGGATGAAATTCTCTGGTCTAAAGAAGACGGCTATACTCGCCGTACCAATAATCTGGGTGGTTTTGAAGGTGGTATGACCAATGGGCAACCAATTGTTATTCGTGGAGTTATGAAACCCATTCCCACTCTTTACAAACCACTTATGAGTGTGGATATCGAAACCCACGAACCTTACAAGGCAACCGTGGAGAGAAGTGATCCGACCGCCCTTCCAGCTGCAGGTGTGGTCATGGAAGCCGTTGTAGCAACGGTTCTGGCACAAGAAATCCTTGAAAAATTCTCATCAGATAATCTAGAGGAATTAAAAGAAGCGGTAGCTAAACACCGAGACTATACAAAGAACTATTAAGGAGTTCCTATGGCAAAAACAGTCTATATCGCAGGTCTTGGATTGATTGGTGCCTCTATGGCACTTGGTATCAAACGCGATCATCCAGATTATGAAATTTTAGGATATAATCGCAGTCAAGTTTCGAGAGATATCGCCTTGAAAGAAGGCATGATTGACCGTGCAACGGATAATTTTGCCAGTTTTGCTCCTTTGGCAGATATCATCATTCTCAGCTTGCCAATAAAGCAAACCATTTCCTTTATTAAGGAATTGGCCAACTTGGACTTGAAAGAAGGCGTCATTATTTCAGATGCTGGGTCAACCAAGTCAGCTATTGTAGATGTAGCGGAGCAGTATTTGGTTGGCAAGGCTATTCGCTTCGTCGGAGCCCATCCCATGGCTGGTAGTCACAAGACAGGGGCCGCCTCTGCGGATGTTAATCTCTTTGAAAATGCCTATTATATCTTTACACCTTCAAGCCTGACAAGTCAGGACACGCTTGAGGAAATGAAGGCTCTGCTTTCAGGTCTTCATGCTCGCTTTATCGAAATTGATGCCAAGGAGCATGATCGGGTGACTTCTCAGATTAGCCATTTTCCACATATTCTGGCTTCTAGTCTCATGGAACAGACCGCGGTCTATGCTCAAGAACATGAGATGGCAAGGCGCTTTGCGGCAGGTGGTTTTCGAGATATGACTCGGATTGCGGAAAGCGAGCCAGGGATGTGGACCTCCATTCTCTTGTCCAATCGTGAGACTATCCTAGAGCGGATTGAGGATTTTAAGGAACGTTTGGATGAGGTTAGTCAGGCTATCAGCAAGGGAGATGAGGAGCAAATCTGGAATTTTTTCAATCAAGCGCGTGAGCAACGTCAGGCCATGGAAATTCATAAGCGTGGCGGTGTGGATAGCTCTTATGACCTCTATGTCGATGTTCCCGATGAAGAAGATGTCATCCTGAGGATTTTGGAACTGTTACGTGGAACTTCCTTGGTTAATATTCACATCAATGAGGAAAACCGTGAGGATATTCACGGGATTCTACAAATTTCATTTAAAAATGCTCAAGACTTGGAAAGAGCTGAGCATCTCATAACAGAAAATACCGACTACACAGTCGTAATCAAATAAGGAGAAAATCATGTCAAATATTTACGATAGTGCAAATGAACTCAGTCGCGGTCTACGCGAATTACCAGAATACAAGGCTGTCAAAGCAGCTAAAGATGCGATTTCAGCAGATGCTGAGGCAAGCAAAATCTTTACAGAATATGTTGCTTTCCAAGAGGGAATTCAAAGACTAGCGCAGACAGGTCAAATGCCAGATGCTTCCTTTCAAGCGAAAATGGAAAACTTTGGTAAGCAGATTCAAGGGAATAGCCTCTTATCAGAATTCTTTACTAAGCAACAACAATTGGCAATTTACCTTTCTGACATTGAAAAAATTGTTTTCGAACCAGTTTCAGAATTGCTAAAATAAGAAAATAACTATCATAAAGTCAGAAATTTTAAGGAATTTCTGGCTTTTTATGATAAAATAGGTAAAAGTATTGCAAGTATGAGGTCCAGTATGAAACTAAAAACAAACATTAGCCACTTACACGGCAGTATCCGAGTTCCAGGTGACAAATCTATCAGTCACCGTTCCATTATTTTTGGAAGCTTGGCTGAGGGTGAGACCAAGGTTTATGATATATTACGTGGTGAAGATGTCTTGTCAACCATGCAGGTATTTCGTGACCTCGGCGTAGAGATTGAGGATAAGGACGGTGTCGTTACTATTCAAGGTGTTGGGATGTATGGATTGAAAACACCTCAGAAAGCCCTGGATATGGGGAATTCTGGGACATCTATTCGTTTAATTTCAGGCGTTCTTGCTGGTGCAGATTTTGAAGTAGAGATGTTTGGAGATGATAGTCTTTCCAAACGTCCTATGGATCGTGTGACTATTCCGCTGAAAAAAATGGGTGTTAACATTTCAGGGCAAACTGAGCGAGACTTGCCTCCTTTGCGTTTAAAAGGAACGAAAATCCTAAGACCTATTCAATATGAGTTGCCAATTGCCTCTGCCCAAGTCAAGTCAGCCTTGATGTTTGCAGCCTTACAAGCTAATGGTAAGTCAGTTATTATCGAGAAAGAGTGCACCCGTAATCATACTGAAGATATGTTGCAACAGTTTGGTGGCCGTTTAAGTGTGGACGGTAAGAAAATCACAGTCCAAGGACCGCAAAAACTGACTGGACAAAAGGTGTTTGTTCCAGGAGATATTTCCAGTGCAGCCTTTTGGTTAGTCGCAGGTTTGATTGTTCCAAATTCTCGTGTGGTTCTTAAGAATGTGGGCATCAACGAAACGCGTACAGGTATTATCGATATCATTCGTGCCATGGGTGGAAAACTAGAAATAACTGAAATTGATCCAGTCGCAAAATCTGCAACCTTGACTGTTGAATCTTCTGACTTGAAAGGAACAGAGATTGGTGGTGCCTTGATTCCACGCTTGATTGATGAATTGCCTATTCTTGCCCTTCTGGCGACCCAAGCTCAAGGTGTAACGATTATTAAGGATGCTGAGGAGCTCAAGGTTAAGGAAACCGACCGCATTCAGGTTGTGGCAGACGCTTTAAATAGCATGGGAGCAGATATCACCCCTACAGCAGATGGAATGATTATCAAAGGAAAATCAGCTCTTCACGGTACTAGAGTCAATACTTTTGGCGACCACCGTATCGGCATGATGACAGCCATTGCAGCCCTCTTGGTTGCAGATGGAGAGGTGGATCTTGACCGTGCTGAAGCTATCAATACCAGCTATCCTAGCTTCTTTGATGATTTGGAGAGCTTGATTCATGGCTAAGGTATTACTCGGATTTATGGGGGCTGGCAAATCGACTATTGCAAGAGGCTTGGACTCAGATTATCTCGATATGGATGCTCTGATAGAGAAGCACTTAGGCATGTCCATTGCGGAATTTTTCGTGGAAAAGGGAGAAGAAGCCTTTCGTCAGATAGAATCAGAAGTCCTAGCTGATTTACTACAAAGAGATCAAGTTGTGTCAACTGGCGGAGGAGTGGTCATTTCTCAGCGAAATCGTGACTTACTAAAGACAAATTCTGATAATATCTACCTGAAAGCAGATTTTGAAACCCTCTACCAGCGCATATCAGCTGATAAGGACAATCAGCGCCCGCTTTTTCTAAATAATAGCAAGGAAGAACTTGCAGGCATTTTCCAAGAAAGACAGGCTTGGTATGAGGAAGTGGCTAGCCGGATTTTGGATGTGACCAAGCTAAGCCCAGAGGAAATTATAGAGGAACTGAGATGAAAATTGCTTATCTAGGTCCCAAGGGATCATTTTCACACCACGTTGTGCAGACAGCTTTTCCTCAGGAGGAATTGCAGGCCTTTGCCAACATTACAGATGTCATCAAGGCCTATGAGCAAGGCTTGGTGGACTATTCTGTGGTGCCAGTTGAAAATTCTATCGAGGGTAGTGTTCATGAAACCTTGGACTACCTTTTTCATCAGGCTCGCATTCAAGCAGTAGCAGAAATCGTTCAACCCATTCATCAGCAATTGATGGTGGTTCCAGGTCACACTAAGATTGAAAAGATTTTTTCTCATCCACAGGCCTTGGCTCAAGGAAAGAAATTCATCGATGAACAGTATCCAGAAGCCCAAATCGAGGTAACAGCTAGTACAGCTTATGCGGCCCGTTTTATTTCCGAACATCCAGACCAGCCCTTTGCAGCAATTGCACCTAGAAGTTCTGCTGAAGAATATGGCTTGGAACTGATTGCCGAGGATATTCAGGAAATGGAAGCCAATTTCACACGTTTCTGGGTTTTGGGAGCTGAAAAGCCTTCTATTCCCTTGAAAGCACAAACTGAGAAAATGAGTTTGGCCTTGACCTTACCTGACAACCTTCCCGGTGCCCTCTACAAGGCTCTTTCGACCTTTGCTTGGAGAGGAATTGACCTGACAAAAATTGAAAGTCGGCCACTCAAGACAGCACTGGGTGAATACTTTTTCATTATCGATGTTGATTATGCCGATAAGGACTTGGTCCACTTTGCCCAAAAAGAATTAGAAGCGATTGGAATCCAGTATAAAGTACTGGGTGCCTATCCTATTTATCCAATATCAGACCATGGAAAGGAGAGAAGATGAGCAAAGAAAATCCCTTAAGCCATCACGAGCAGTTGCGTTATGACTATCTTTTTAAGAACATTCATTACCTCAATGAGCGAGAGAAAAAAGAGTTTGCTTACCTGCAAGGTAAGTTAAATATGGCTAGCAGTAGTAAAGCTTCTCCAGAAATTTATAATGAAAATCACGATATGGAAGAGTCTTTCATGGAACCAGTCAATCAGTCTCCTCTTCCATCCTATGGTAACCGTAGTCGTGCAAAAAAATATCAGAAAAGTTATCCTCTTCCAAAGGTTAAGTCCAAAAAACGTAAGATTCGTTGGGGGCGCATTTTTGCAGGATTGCTTGCCCTTCTAGCCTGTGTCGGTTTTGGCATGATTTTTATGTTCCTAAAAGGTTATTCAAATGCGGATCCAAACAAACCTGCCAATGCTAAGGCAGCTCAAGTAGAAGTTTTTCATGGTCAAGATACCAAGGATGGGGTTAATATCTTGATTATGGGAACAGATGGACGGATTGGCCAAAATAGTGCTGAGACGAGAACGGACTCGATTATGGTTCTAAACGTTGGTGGCTCAGATAAAAAAATCAAGCTGGTCAGCTTTATGCGTGACAATTTGGTTTATATAGACGGTTATAGCCAAGTCATTAACGGTAGAAAGCAATCCGATAATAAGTTGAATGTGGCCTATGAGTTGGGGGAACAAGAGGGGCAAAAAGGGGCAGAAATGGTTCGCCAAGTATTGAAAGATAATTTTGACTTGGACATTAAGTACTATGCCTTGGTTGATTTCCAGGCCTTCGCAACTGCTATTGACACTCTATTTCCTGATGGGGTGACGATTGATGCCAAATTCTCAACCTTAGAAGGTCAACCTTTAACCGAAGCTACGGTGGGAGATGATTTGCATGCTACGGAAACAGAGTCTCCAACCCAGACTATCAAAGTTGGGAAACAGCAGATGAACGGTTCAACCTTGCTAAATTATGCTCGCTTCCGTGATGATGACGAAGGTGATTATGGTCGTACCAAGAGACAACAGCAAGTTTTGACAGCTGTTCTACAACAACTCAAGGATCCAACTAAACTCTTTACTGGATCAGAAGCACTAGGTAAGGTCTTTGGCATGACCTCTACGAATGTTCCGTATAGTTTCCTACTGACCAATGGTTTATCCTTCCTAGATGGAGCGCAAAATGGCATTGAAAGATTAACAGTTCCAGAACTAGGTGATTGGGTCGATGCCTATGATGTTTATGGAGGACAGGCACTCTTAGTAGACCAAAATAAATATCAAACCAAGCTAGCTCAAATGGGAATGAGATAAGATAAGAAAAAATTCCAAATAAAAAAACTATACTTTAAATATAAAATAACGATTCTTGGACAATAGTCCCTTATCTCCAAAAAAGCAACGGATTTGCCGTTGCTTTTTTACATGGTTGCGATAGTCTTGGTAAAATAGAATTGCTTAATAAACCATTTAGAAAGGCTATCCCATGCATATTCACTATAACACAAATCAAACAACTTTACCACAAGATCATCTTGTCTTTACTATTGAAAAAGTGGTGAATACCTTGGAAGATTGTCACTTCGACGCCTTCTATCATGCCTTTGGTCGCCCGTCTTATCACCCTAAAATGCTTGTATCTACTCTTCTATTTTTCTATTTACAAGAGATTTTCTCTGGTCAAAAAATTGCTAATGAAGAGTATACAAGTTATTCTGAAAAAGATCCCATGAAAATCAAAAACGATAAAGGAAAGAAACCATCGGCACAGTTCGTCAGGTGATTGAAAACGAGACTGAATTGAAGGTTTACGTAGTTGAGAGTCCAGACCATTCTGAAGTGTCTGTTCTCTACGAAGGTTCTAAAGCGCCATTTGAAGAAGGATGGGAAGTGGATTGGATTGCAAATGATCTTCCCATGGCTCAGAGTATTTTGAAAGGTGAAGAAGGAGTTACCTCTCAGTTGAAGGCGGCGGCATCTATCTTAAATGATATAATGTTGGAATATCCAAACGCTAAAATCTCAGTTTATGGTCACTCCCTTGGTTCTATGAATGCCCAATACGCCCTAGCTAATGTTAGGGACATTTCACGTATTTCAGGAGCTTATATCTACCAAGGCCCGAATATCTATCCGGTCTTGACCAAAGAACAGCGGCAACGTGTGGATGCGATAAAGTATCGTATTCATAATTATGTTGATGATAAAGATTTGGTTCCTAGAGGTTACCCTAAAAATAGAATGGATAGTGTCGGTGTTGTAGGGATGATGCATCATGTGGACTCTGCACAACAGGTAGATTTTGTATATTCTCAACACTTGTGGGGCGGTTATGTTTTTAATGAAGATGGTAGTCTTAAAATTAAGAATGATCGTTCATCATTTGAAAAACGGTATTCATCTTTTTTGGATAAGGTTTCCAGTGGCTTGTATGACTATGCAAAGGCTAAAGAGGCATTGGCTTCAGGCGGTTATACGAGTGGTGAGGAACTCTTTTTAGACTCCGAACATGCCTTAACGATTTCATCGGGATTGCATGAAGTCGCAAATGCTGGTCATGAAGAGATTTGTTCCATAGTTCATAAAGCTCACCAAGAAGCAGAGGAAATAGTAGCGAGCACTTATCACGTTCCCTTTGGTTTTATTTTATCACCTACAGAGGTGGCGATAGCCTATTCTGATGGAGGAGTATCTCGTACGACAATCGTAGATGATCTTGATCATTATTTCTATCCAAAAATCAAAAAATCAGAAAAACTAGCCGAAGATTTTCAAAGTTTAGAAAAGCAAATAGCAGATGGTGTCCAAAAAAATTGGAAGATGATAAAGAGTTAGCAGGGAATTTTAAAGAATGGATGAAAATCAAGTAATCTGGCAGGAATTAAGAACAAAGCAAAACCATTTAGATTTATTAGATGAACGCAATCGTTCTATTCGCCAACAAAGAGAAGAACAATTTGAAGACCTTCAGCAAAAACGGAACCAATTGTTGCATATGATGGAAAGAAAGTATCAGATGATGCAGCATTACCTAGGACAAGTGGACGTGGATACTACTGAGGAAAGAGCACGATTAAACAGAATAGCTTCGGACTTTAGCCAAGCAGTATCTATAGGATTTATAAGAAATCAGCGCGCTTTGGAACAAAGTATTGAAAAAGAAGAGATTGAGTATAGACGAGAACGACGAAAATTAGAAGAGGATATAGATACCTTACATCGTCGAAAGATGAAACTCGAACAAGAAAAAAGGAAGGGATAGCTTATGTTTGATGAAATGATTAATGCCTTCTTCTCAGGTGTGGATAATAATATGATTGAGATTCAGAAGGGCCTAGAACGTTTACTAATCAGTCATATCTATTCACCGATCAAATTGAATGAGCGTAATAATTTGATGTCAGATGGTGACTTCAAGATCAAAACAGAAGCGCTAGCAACAAAGACAGCACTAGGGATGATTTCTAGTCAACTCGATACAACGATGAAAGGAACTTATTCGACAAAGGTTGTTGAGACTTTGAAGACGAAAGAAAAAGATTATGATACGATTGTGTAGAGATGAATATTCTACAATGGGAATTAGATAGGAGACTAATACAGGAAAAATCAAGGTTCGAATCACCAGTAAAATAGTGGTTTGAACGCTAAATTCCCAAACTAAGTTCCACCGCTAGTAGAAGTGGAAGTTAGTCTTAAAA
>CAURTW010000009.1:0-34467 GCA_963527705.1 uncultured Streptococcus sp. | reverse complement strand
CCAAACCAGAAGAATCTTACGAAGAATTGGAAAAAATGACAGCCAACGCTGAAAATATCCTTCAAAAGCTCAAGCTTCCATACCGTGTCGTTGCTCTCTCTACAGGAGATATGGGCTTCTCAGCTGCGAAGACTTACGACTTGGAAGTTTGGATCCCAGCGCAAAATACCTACCGTGAAATCTCAAGCTGTTCAAACACAGAAGATTTCCAAGCTCGTCGTGCCCAAATCCGTTACCGTGATGAAGTAGATGGCAAGGTTAAATTGCTCCACACCTTGAACGGTTCTGGACTTGCAGTTGGACGTACAGTAGCTGCTATTCTTGAAAACTACCAAAATGCAGATGGTTCTGTGACTATCCCAGAAGCACTTCGTCCATACATGGGTGGAGCTGAAGTTATCAAACCATAAAAAATAAGGTTTAGCTATTTTTAGCTAGACCTTTTTTCGTAACCAAATCAGATAAGTGCCCAATACAAAGAATAAAATAGTTAGGCATATAATAGTTTCAGCCAAGACCAGATAATCCAGAAATGGAAGTTTCAAGATTCCCTGAGCCATCTTGAGCGAGGTAGCTGTGATAATGGTTGGGAAGGTGAGGGCTGAGAAGGCTGGTTGAAAGCCTTGGTTTAAGATATTGGGCAGGCGAGTCAAAACAAAGAAAAAGAAAGATTGAGAAGCCAAGATCATGACGATTAAAGTCCAAGTCGGCAGGCTGGCACCTGCAATTCGAACCAGAGAAGCCAAGAGTAGAGAGAAGGGAGCACAGTAGATTCCTTCTTGTCCAAGCATGGCTAGTGGGAGTGGATGTTTCTTTAAATCGCTATAAATAAGCGGATAGAGATAGAAGGTTAGGAGAAAACCAAAACTCAAGGTCGCATAGGCAATCTCGATGATGCCTACAAGAGGATAGGTCAAGGCAGCTACTGCTATCCCTACATAGAGAACCGTCCAGCTTGGAGTCGCATGAACCCTCCGACCAGGACAGGCAAATTTGATGGTGAAACCAGCAATCAAGGCCAAATCCAAGAGAAATGAAAACCACCAGAAACCCTGCGCTACTAAAGGAAGATGAGGGAATACGCGAAAGACATAAGTTGATAAAATCATCCCAGCCATGGGAAAGGTGGCCATTCCTGACAAAAGAGGAGGCTTGGTCAATTCTTGCTTGGTTTCCTTCCAATTAAAGAGATGCAAAATCAGAAAGTAAATCCATAAAACCAAGCCTGATAAACTCAGTATATGTGACAGAACTGGCAACGTATCTAAAATAAGATTTCCAGCTCCTGCCAAACCTAGCAAACAACCAGAAAATACTAAGGGGAGTTTTTTCATCCTAACCTCCAATAATCATGTTAGTTTCAGTATAGCATAAAAGCACTTAAATGAGGGGATAAAAAATGAAGTCCGTTGATTTCAGACTTCATTTTACTCAGATATGAATTAAGCATAAGGTTGCAATTCTGGGTTAATTGGTGTATTGGCTAGGTTATTGGCATAGTTACAGAGGCTTGCTAGGCTGACACCAAGAACCACATCCAAGGCATTTTGTTGAGTGTAGCCAGCTTCTAGAAACTCAGCCAAGGCTTCATCTCCAACACGACCCTTGGTATTGATAACTGCCAAAGTAAACTTAGCCAGAGTGTCTAATTTAGGATCTGTTTCGATTGGAGTACGATTGCGAAGGGCTTGCAGAAGATCATCATTCATCTGGATTTGTTTGATGGAAAAGGCTGTGTGACCTGCGACACAGAAGGCACAACCATTGGTCACGGCTGCCGTGATCTGCACCACTTCACGCTCAACGGGTGTCAGGCTGTTGCGACGATTGATGGCTCCGACAGTTCTGTAGGCTTCTAAAGCAGTTGGTGCATTAGCCAGGAGACCGATTAGGTTGGGAATATAGCCATTGTTATCTTTTTCTACTGTTTCAAGAACCTCTTTCACTTCTGCTGGTGCTGATTCTACTGTATGGATGGTAAATGTTGTCATCATAAAACCTCTTTTCATGTTGTTGAAATCTAGTCTATCACAGATTCTATACCTTGTATAATATATATTTTAAATTGCACCGATAGAAATTTTTTATGAACGCAAAAAAATCACACGAGCTGTGTGATTTCATTATTTATTAAAATACTTTTTAGTCTCAGCAATAACGACTGGCGACAAGACCAAGAGGGCAATCAAGTTTGGCAGAGCCATCAAGGCATTGACAATATCTGCGATAATCCAAACCATATCCAACTCGATAAATCCTCCCAACAAGACCATGACTACAAAGACTACACGATAGAGCCAGATAAAACGAACACCAAAGAGAAACTCAAAACAGCGCTCTCCGTAGTAGTTCCATCCGAGAATCGTCGTAAAGGCAAAGAGTACAAGGAAGATGGTCAAGAGGGCAGGTCCAAAGTGTGAAAAAACTGTTGAAAAGGCTGACTGGGTCAAGGCCACTCCATTCAAATCTCCGCTCCAAACACCAGTTACTAAGATTGTCAGACCTGTAAGAGTACAGATAATCAACGTATCAATAAAGGTTCCTGTCATGGAAATCAAGCCTTGCTCTACTGGTTCATTTGTCTTAGCCGCAGCAGCTGCAATGGGAGCTGAACCAAGACCAGATTCATTAGAAAAGACTCCTCGCGCCACACCATTTTGGATAGCCATCCGAATACTGGCACCTGCAAAACCACCTACCGCAGCTACTGGACTAAAGGCTGAAGTAAAGATGAGTGCAAGTGTGGCTGGAATTTTCTCGATATTAAAGAGAATAACTGTAAGAGTCCCTAAAATATAGACAATAGCCATAAAAGGAACAACTGCTGTCGAAACTTTTGATATGGATTTGAGGCCACCAAAGACAGCAATCCCTACAAAAATGGATAAAATCAGAGCTGTGATAGCTGGATTAACTTGGGCTGTATTTTGAATGGATTCTGTAATCGAATTGACTTGGGTAAAGGTACCAATCCCTAGAAGGGCCACCAATACACCCGCTAGGGCAAAGAAGATAGCAAGTGGACGCCACTTTTCTCCCATCCCCAAAAGGATGTAGTGCATGGGGCCTCCAGCTACAGCTCCATTTGCATCCTTAGTACGGTATTTGATGGCCAGTAAGCCTTCGGCATACTTGGTCGCCATCCCAAAGAAGGCCGCCATCCACATCCAAAAGAGGGCACCTGGTCCCCCAACCTTAATGGCTGTCGCAACTCCGATGATATTTCCCGTACCAACGGTGGCAGCTAGAGCTGTACAAAGAGCTGCAAAGCTCGACACATCGCCATGTCCCTTGTCCTTGGTAAAAATCAACTGAAAGGCCTTAGGGAGACGAGCCACCTGCAAAAGCCCTAGTCGGATGGTCAGATAAATTCCCGTTCCGACCAATAAGATTAAGAGGGGAGGTCCCCAAACGAAAGCATCAAGCGCTTTTAGCAATTCTAACATGTCCTACTCCTATCTTTCAACCCCAAAAGAAAGAGCACATGCAAGATACATGTACTCTGGAATGCTTAGATAAATGCCAAAAAGCGGTCTATCCTAGCTCTGTCCTTTTACCTGAGAGTTTGAGCAGTTTCCTGCCTTGCCCCTTCGGTGCCTTTACGGTCTCTCCAGAGTTCCGTCCATTTACAGTCATGGAAAATCAAACGATTCCCCACTTCTATTAAACTTCATTCGGTGTTGGTATTTAATTGATTCTTATTTTACAAAAAATGTTGGCTTTTGTCAATGTGTTTTAAAAAATTCTGATTTGACTTTGTAGAAGAAGGATTGAGCATTCCCATGTGCGTGAGGTGCTATTAATTAAATGAATATGTTTTACTCCTAGTCTACACGATATAGGAATTGTTCTGGTTTATTATGTACTGGAAATGAAGCACGATAGATGATTCTATCTTTACTAATATCCGAAGCGTCTGATATTATTCCATCCATAGATGTCTCGTCTGGTATTCTAATCTCTATGAGCTTTCCGAGGGGAATCTTGAGCGAGTTCTAATGCTTTTGGTTTTCCAAGCGCAAAATTTGCAATATCATCAAAGATATCTTCTGACCAGTCGTCAATTTTTTGATAAATTTCTCCGTCGTCATCTAAATCGAACGAAATATAAAAATAGTGCGTCTTATCATCCATATCTGATATAAAATACTCTGTATTACTTGCTACCATAATCCCCTTTAATAAATTGGTTTATTATCAATCACTAAATCAGTATACCTAGAGCAATCACTATAATGAATGTCTATTTTATCAACAATAGAGGCAAAATCTAAATCACTAACCGAGTCAAATTCATCTGTCTCCAAACCAGTATTTAAAACAAATCGATAATCATTAAAGTCATAAAAATCAGGTTCTGACGAAGATGTTAAATTCACCATAATTCGAGATGCTTTCGCTAATAAACAAATATACTGAAAATCCCTATCAATATAGATAGTTTGGTTGTTTGGATGAGCCATGATAAAGTGTTGATTCGGTGTAATCATGATAAGATTTTCCAAGTAATCAGCAATTTCAGGAAATTCTGATTGCGGAAAGATATGATGCGCTTGGGTTGCTTTAACTTGTTCTGTGACCTGATGAATTTCGGAAACACCATTACGCCATTTATCGTTAAATCGTCTAACTTGACGTTTCGCCTTATCAACCACATATTTCGCAAGAGCCTTGGCTTGATGTTGCTCAACAGTCAAACTATATTCTACTCTCGTTTCGCTTTTTTCTTTACCAGATAGTTCATCTCGCCAATTTACTCGGTTATACTGCAAATCACTTAGAGTGATTATATTTTTTGAAATCATCCCTCGAATAGTTCCCTGCTTCTTTAATTTGAAAGCCAGTGGGTTTAAGATTTTAGTGAAAATTCGTCCGCACTCTACATCACCATTTATAGGCGTATTATCAATAGTAAACTGAATAAAGGCGTCACGAAGTCGCTTGTAAGCATCCTTAGTCTGCTCTTCAAAAAATCTCTCAAATTCAGAGTAAAGTCCACTATCCGATAAGACTTTCTGGATATATAAGAAAAGGAAATTTAAAGCATTAGTTGGTCGAAGCGCAATATACTCTAACAACTTAAAATTATTAACCTGATAAAAATAGCGAGTTCCTGCTTTTCGCACACTTAAAATATGGCTATATCCCAATAACTTAATCGGCTGACCAAAATATTTATCATATTCATTACTTGCCTTTTTGGACTCAGTGTCAGGTTTAGTGAAAATTTCTAAAACATTATCTCGAGTATAATCGTTGTGCCAAATATCAGAAACAGTAAATTCTTTAGTTGTATCTTCTCCAACATATTCTAAGATACAATCTGCAATAATTGAAAGTACGTCATAGGTACATTTTTGGTCTATCCATCGAGCATCATTAGTTTTTCTAATATCATAATCAAATTGTGATAAAAATTGTTCAATATTCATAGATTAAATCCCTCTTTAAATATCCTAATAAATCTATCAACCCCCAATCTCTTATTCCGTAGCAAATTTTCTAACTTTACACAGACGGTCTCTATCGACGGAGGTGAGACAAACTCACTATAACCACCTGTTTGTGAAACACTAAAATTATAATCCGAAATCAAGTGGTTAATAAATTCATTTGAATTAATCCTTGCTACTACTCCATGAGTAGGACGACCTGCTGAGCTGGCGACACTTAAAGATTGAGACAAATTTCTTAAGCTTGATTCATCTTCGAGATAATGAATGCGACATTCTCTGGCCCATGCACCATCAACATAATTACCTTCTATTCGTATTTCTATAGACCGATCATAATTAGAATAAGGCAAGCCATTATAACCTTGATAATGACGAATATTAGTCAAAAAACCTAATACATAAACATACTCTTCTAGTGTCGCAAAAGAAATCCCAGAAACTCCCCACCGTGGATTATTTGTTCTAAAATCAATTCTCATTTTAATTTCTCCTTTTATTTTTTTAAAGCTCCGAACCAATAGCTACTGGTTTTATCGATATTCAATGAGCGAGTCTGATAATTTCTGGCAATTTGATAAAATTCTCTATACTCATTTGTCGAAAAATATGACCGCTGTTGCTCTGTTAATGAAATATTTTTCTTAGGAATAAGAATTGCCAACGAGCCGTTTGTTACGACACCAGTTGGCTTTTTCATAACTCTTGGTTTATAGCTCATATTAGGTGTCAAATAAACCGAATCATCATTGATATATTTAAATGTAGCCATTTTGCTTACATTTTTTCGAGAAATATAAGCATCATAGTTTGGTATATCGATAATCTTTTTGCCATCATCACTAATATTTCGAGATTTCAAAACTCGAATATCATCATTATCATTTGGCTGAAACTCAGAATTTGAATTTGTGATTTGCCTATCTCTAAAAACATCGAAAATTCCAAAATCCATCTTAGCAAAAACATCGTCAAATTGAGCATTTCGATAAATTACCCAGTATGGAAGGTCTTTTGAAAAAATATAGTTCTTACTCTGATGGTAGGTTATATTTCTAGTAAGAGATCTAACTTTTACACTATCAGCTTTATCTTTAATAGTCTTAATCGCTAAATTTATCGTCTCAACCAAAACACCTTTAAATCCCTTTTCTCCAAAATCTACAATGCCATAAACGTCGTATTCCTCTAAAAACAGTCGAGTTTTATAGTATTCAGGGGTGTTTAGTATATTCTTAGGCATAATCATAGAAATATAATCAGCAGAACGAACAGCTTTTTCAAGGAAGAATTCCGCAAGATTAGTTGCTTCATCATTGAAATTATTTTTTTTATAGGATGCAGATTCTTTAGCATTAAGTTTTGTAAAAGGAGGATTGCCGATAATTAAATCAACCTTATCGTGCTCAAAAGCCATATAGTCCGAATGAACATAGTTAATATGAACGTTTGATGGCGTATTATCATAAAGTAATTTTAACAATTCAAGCACATCCTTATCAACATCAACAATAGTCAAATTAATTTGTTTATCTGCATATTTGTGAAAGATAAAAGGTAAAAAATTACCTGAACCTACCGATGGTTCGATAATCGAAATGTTACTTTTTTCAAAATCAGGGAGGTCTTCTAAAATCTCTTGAATGATGAATTTATTAGTAAAGTAGGCTGAATTGTTTTGACGCTTAGAGTTAGCCAATTCAATAATTGAAGACAGTGTTGAGAGCGAGAATTTATTTCTACTTTTCAATACGAATGACTTTAAAGCTTCAAAACTATCCAACCCCTTATCACTAATCAACTTTTTTACATCAGCTTCCGAAAGAGAAACTTTACTCAGAAAGTCATTTATCTTTTTAGCTATATTTTGAAAAATCACTGTAGGAACCGCTTCGCCTATACTTTGACGAATATTCATTTCTTCTTTTTTAGATAACTTCCGTTTCTCGTCATAAGTCAGACTATTTAGCTCCTCCAATTCCTTGTCAATCCATCTAAATTGGTCAGGAATTGTCATTAGTTTCATCAATTCTCTGATAGAAAATACACGGTCTTGAGTTGGGTGTACCGTATTTTGACTAGCCATTTGGTCGTTTCGAGTATGGATACAGGCAGCAACTTTATCGTAAACTTGGCGAGTATATTTATCTGAATTCTTGGACTGATTAATAACTAACTTTCCATCAACTATTTTATGAGGTTTCTTAGTATCGTCCTCATTATCGAAAGCACTCTTCCCCTGCTCAACATCATGAATCCAAGAACGCATATGTTCAGGGTATGTCCTAAAACTATGGTAAAAATCCTGCTGACTATATTGTCCCCAATCTAATTCTTCCATATCACCAATAATATCGAATAGTGATTTTTCTTCTACATACTCTGGAAACAGCTCACTTGGGACAATTTGGTTAACTAATTGCTTATCAACACCAATCACCAATGTCCTTGGTCGTGAAGAGTTGGAACCGTAATTTTTAAAATTAAGGATGCGATGCTCGAAGATATAAGTCTCCCCTAACTCTTCAGCAATCATATCTCCAATTGCAATAACTTCTCCATTTTTCGAAAGACATCCTGTTTTCCAAAATGCTGCAACATTCTCAAAAATAAAAAATCTTGGTTTAATAGTCTTTACAATTTCAACGCTCTCATTTACGAGACTATTTCGATTGATTTCATCAGATTTCTTATTATGGTTCGCAACACTCATTCCCTGACAAGGAGGAGTAGCGACAACAACATCAACTCGGTCATTGCCCATTTTTTTCCATCTTTTAATTTCATTGTAAATTTTTTGTTTTATATCGTTTTCTTTGATATCACCAGAAATATAACCTGTCTCAAAATGGCATTTTTGATTATTTTTCTGAATAGCTAATCGACGCTCCACAATTTCATTGGTAGCAATACATTCAAAATTTTCTAACTTAAAGCCATAGCACCCAACTCCAGCAGATGAAAATAGGCTAATATAGGTTGGTTTATTTTTTATCATTATTTTTCCTCTCGTACAAACTCAACGACGTCTTCAATTTGACAATCTAACTCTTTACAAATTTTATCAACCATCCTCAAGCTAATAAACTTATTTTTTCCCATATTAGCAAGAGTAGCTGAATTCATTCCTGTTATATTTTTCAAATCAGTCTTTGTCATACTTTTATCTATCAGTAATTTCCAAAGTTTATTGTAGGTTATTGCCATAGTCTTAACATTTACTTTCTTAAAGGTTGTCTTTAATTAATTATAGCACACTACATAAGTATTTCCTAAAATAAAATTAAACAAAAAACTCTTGAATCTTTTGCTCAAGAAAGTTATCTCTCTGAGAGAATCAACTTAACTTGAAAGGAGATTTTTATGGAAAAATCAAAAAAGCTTGAGGAATCATCTATATTCCTCAGGCTTTTCTTATCCTTTAAAAGTGACAATAGTCGCACCACTGCCTCCAGCATTTTGTGGGGCATAGCCGAAACTCTTGACATGCTTATTTCTTTGTAGGTATTTGGTAACTCCTTCACGGATGACACCTGTTCCGATACCATGGATAATATCAACTTGAGCCATATTATTAAGCAAGGCTTGGTCGATAAAGGAATCTAGCTCATTCATGGCCTCTTCATAACGTTTGCCTCGAAGGTCCAGTCTGGCTTGTGGGCCACGACCAGAAGTTCGTTTCACGACATTGACCTGTTTTTTCTTGACTTGCTTTTCGTGCTGGGCTTGAACAAGGTCAAATTCTTTCTCTTCTAAAGTCATCTTAATCAAGCCAACTTGGGCTTCCCAGCGGCCGTCCTTGAGTTGACTGGTCAAGGTACCACGCTGCCCATAACTGAGAACAACGATATCATCTCCCACCTTTGGAGCACGTTTTTTCTTGGCCTTTTGAAGGATCTTGTTTTTAGACAAATCTACTTTTTCAGGAGCCAATTTTTTCAGCTTGGCCTTGGCTTCAATGATTTCATGAGGTTTGAGCTGGGACTTACTGTGGAGATTTTTGAGAATCTGGTCACTCTCACTTAGGGCCATGTCCACAATCTCAGCAGCCTGTTCACGCGCCTTATTAAGCTCCGTTTCCTTTTCACGATTGAGCTCATTGTAGAGCTTTTTGAGAGCACGGTTCATCTTGAGATTTTCTTGCTCCACCTCACGGATATTGTCCAAGCGTTTACGACTTTCAAACGTCTGCTCTTCCAGTTGCTCAATGATACGATTGACATCATTATCTTGATCGACCTGCTGGCTGGCATCCCCTACGATAACCTCTGATAGGCCCAGACGTTTGGCAATTTCAAAGGCATTGCTTCGGCCAGGAACACCCTGCATAAAGCGATAGGTCGGGCGAAGAGTTGCAGTATCAAACTCCATGCTGGCATTTTGCACAAAGGCTGTCTCAATACCGTAGGCCTTGAGCTCTGGATAGTGAGTAGTAGCCATGGTCTTGACTTGACGCAGACGAAGGTCTTCCAGAATAGCCATGGCAAGGGCGGCTCCCTCTTGGGGATCAGTACCAGCTCCTAACTCATCCAAGAGCAAGAGTGAATGTTGGTTAACCTTGCCAAGAATATCCACAATATTGGTCATGTGGCTAGAGAAGGTAGACAAGCTCTGTTCAATAGATTGCTCATCCCCAATATCAGCAAAAATTTCTTCAAAAATACCCACACGGCTTCCCTTGTCTGCTAAAATCGGCAAACCAGACTGGGCCATAACCTGTGTCAAGCCCAGAGTTTTAAGCATGATGGTCTTCCCACCTGTATTGGGACCTGTAATGACAATCGCTGTTAAATCTTGACCAAAATGGACATCATTTGCGACGGCATTTTTGACCAAAGGATGGCAGACATGGAGCAGTTGGATCTCTTGATTTTCTGACAGCTTAGGTACGACTGCTTGCCTTTCTTGGATAAAGCGAACCTTGGCACGAATCAAGTCCAGATGGCCGATAATCCAAGCGTCATTAGCAATCTCAGCCGCATGAGGGCGGACACGCTCAGAAATTTCTTGGAGAATGCGAAGCATTTCATAGCGCTCATCTGCTCGCAGACTAGCAATTTCTTCGCTCAGTTTGACTACCTCACGGGGTTCGATGTAGACGGTATTTCCACTAGCAGAAATATCATGCACGACACCTGCAATCTTATTGCGGTAGGTGTTTTTGACTGGTAAAACCTGACGGCCATTTCTGCTGGCAACAATCCCCTCTGTCAACATCTGCGCTTTTTGCTTGAGCAGGTCCTGTAAAACATCACGTACCTGACTCTCGCTATCATGGATTTTTCGACGGATTCGCGCTAATTCTTCACTGGCAAAATTTTCAATGAAACCTGCATCATTAAAGGCTTGAAGATTTCCTTGTAATTGCGGAAAATCATGTAATTTCTCAAACCAAAGGGCTAATTCTGTCAAACTAACATTTTCCAGATTGGCATAAAAACTTTGCAGTTCTCGGCTGGCAAGAAGTACGCGCTTCAAGAGTAGGAACTCCTCGATATTGAGATCCGCCCCCATCTCCAACCGCTTGCAGACTCCTGCAATTTCCTTAGTTGCGAGAATGGTAAAATGCGGTTGCTCGACAAAAAGAGCCTGCATTTCCTTCATCTCAGCAAAAGCCTGTTTGATTTTATCCGCTTTGGCAGTTGGAGCAAGCTGTCTCAATTGCTCCAAGCCCTGCTCGGTCAACAAATGGGGTTCAAACAAAACCTTGACCTTATTGAACTCTAATGTTTCTAATATTTTCTTATTCATCTTTATTTCCTTGTCTTTGAATGTCTAGGTGTATGATACTCAATAAAAATCAAAGAGTAAACTAGTAAGCTAGCCGCAGGTTGCTAAAACAGTGTTTTGAGGTTGCAGATGGAAGCTGACGTGGTTTGAAGAGATTTTCGAAGAGTATTAGCTTTTTACATTCTGATAGATTCGAGTCAAATCTGTAAACAAAGGGCTAGGAAAACTCCTGCCCTTTTTATCCGATTAAATTTGTCACCCAGATTTGTTTGAGCCAACTGGTTGTTACCGGTATGCTCTGGATGATGTGTTTTGCGACAATACTCTTTTCAAGAGGATTTTGTATAGCTGCCATGGGAATGGTTGCCAAGATAGTCAAGGTCATTTGCAAGACAAATAAGGTCACCAACATGGACAAAATCCCTGCTGAAACTTGGAACAACTTGCCACCCAGTTTTTTACTAGGAATCAAGTGCAAGAGGAGACCAAGCAAACGACCGATGCTATAGACAATCCCAAATACAAGCAAGTAGCCGATACCTGCATAAAAGACCTTATCCAATTGAAAGAGTTGATCCGATGGGAAAAAGAAAGTTCCCTGACCTTCCTGCGGATTTGCATAAGGGACCAACAAATGAAATTGTTCTCCAAGCCCCTTATAAAACTGGCCAGCCACAAAAGCAGATGCCATAGCTGAAATCAGGTAATAAACCTGTAAGAGCAGGCCTCTCCGATAGCCGATATAAAATCCCCAAGCCAAGACCAATAGAAGAAGGAGTGAAATCATAAGGAATCCTCAATCTTGCTCTGTTCTTGCTTACAAGTCACAAGCTTGTGACGGAGTTCTTCTAATTCTTGCTCCTTATCATCAAATTCAATCTCACGGCTGAGCTGAGTTGATAAACAGTTGACTGCCAACAAAAGAGCGATGGTTTCATCGTCTGCACTAGACATTTGTTCTTTAATTGCTTGGTATTTTTCTGTCGCAACCTTGGCGATTTCCTCCATAAAAAGGTTATCATGCTCGCTTGTCAAGGTTAATGATTTTTTCCCGAATGTAAATTTGAATCGATTTAGATTTGCCATAAAATTCACCTCACGATATTATACCAAAATTCGCTAATTTTGTCAGTTTTTACAAATTTGTCTGCTTTTATGGTACAATAGAAACTATGGCAAGTATAACACTCACACCAAGCGAAAAGGAGATTCAGGCTTTTCTTGAACACTATCAAACCAGTCTGGCTCCCAGTAAAAACCCCTATATTCGCTATTTTTTGCAACTGCCTCAAGCAACCGTTTCTATCTATACTTCTGGAAAGGTCTTGCTTCAGGGTGAAGGAGCTGAGAAATACGCCAGTTTCTTTGGCTATCAGGTTCTAGAGGAAAACAGGGGTCAAAATTTCC
Organism: uncultured Streptococcus sp.; assembly: GCA_963527705.1. Taxonomy (GTDB): domain Bacteria; phylum Bacillota; class Bacilli; order Lactobacillales; family Streptococcaceae; genus Streptococcus. The sequence goes on along the minus strand of CAURTW010000009.1, from coordinate 21,877 downwards.
CTTTAATTGGGACAGATGAGGTGGGAAATGGTTCCTACTTTGGTGGGCTTGCAGTTGTGGCTTCCTTTGTCACACCTGACCAGCATGCCTTCTTGCGAAAACTCGGTGTGGGGGATTCTAAAACTCTGACCGACCTAAAAATCCGTCAGATTGCCCCTATCCTCAAAGAAAAAATCCAGCACCAGGCACTGCTTCTCTCACCTAGCAAGTACAACGAGCTCATCGGAGACCGCTACAACGCTGTTTCGGTTAAGGTAGCCCTCCATAACCAGGCTATCTATCTCCTTCTTCAAAAAGGCATTCAGCCTGAGAAAATTGTGATTGATGCCTTTACCAGTGCTAAAAATTATGACAAGTACTTGGTACAAGAGGCCAATCGTTTCAGCAATCCGATCAGCCTAGAAGAAAAGGCTGAGGGCAAATACTTGGCTGTCGCAGTTTCTTCTATCATTGCGCGTGATCTCTTTCTGGAAAATCTAGAAAATCTGGGACGAGAACTGGGCTATCAACTTCCAAGTGGAGCTGGAACGGCATCTGACAAGGGGGCTAGCCAGATTTTGCAAGCCTATGGTATGCAGGGACTTAACTTCTGCGCCAAACTGCACTTTAAAAATACTGAAAAAGCGAAAAAACGCTTAGAGAGGTAAATTATGAATTCATTTAAATATTTCCTAAAAGAGTGGGGATTGTTCCTCCTAATTCTGTCATTACTAGCTTTAAGTCGTATCTTTTTTTGGAGCAATGTTCGAGTAGAAGGGCATTCCATGGATCCAACTCTAGCGGATGGAGAAATCCTCTTTGTTGTCAAACACCTCCCTATTGACCGTTTTGATATCGTGGTTGCCCATGAGGAAGATGGTAATAAGGACATTGTCAAACGTGTTATCGGAATGCCTGGCGATACCATCCGTTACGAAAATGATAAACTTTACATCAATGACAAAGAGACAGATGAACCTTACCTAGCTGACTACATCAAACGCTTCAAGGATGACAAACTCCAAAGCACCTACTCAGGCAAGGGCTTTGAAGGAAATAAAGGAACCTTCTTTAGGAGTATTGCTGAAAAAGCTCAAGCCTTCACAGTTGATGTCAATTACAACACCAACTTTAGCTTTACTGTCCCAGAAGGAGAATATCTTCTCCTCGGAGACGACCGCTTGGTTTCAAGTGACAGTCGTCACGTAGGTACCTTCAAAGCAAAAGATATCACAGGGGAAGCTAAATTCCGCTTCTGGCCAATCACCCGTATCGGAACATTTTAAGAGACCTAAGAGGCCGAGAATCAACAATCTCAGCCTCTTCTTCTATCGTGAGAAGATGATTATTCACTACCCAGTCTAACTAGGATAGAAACAACCCCAACTCTCACCTATTCATACAAAGGAATTTTATGGAAGTTTATTTTTCAGGAACCATTGAACGGATTATTTTTGAAAATCCCAGCAATTTTTATCGCATCCTCCTCCTAGAAATCGAAGATACGGACACAGAGGATTTTGATGATTTTGAAATCATTGTCACGGGTACCATGGCTGATGTGATTGAGGGAGAAGACTACACTTTTTGGGGGCAAATTGTCCAGCACTCCAAGTATGGGGAACAACTGCAAATCAGCCGGTATGAACGCGCAAAACCAACTAGCAAGGGCTTGGTCAAGTACTTTTCAAGTAGCCATTTCAAGGGAATTGGTCTCAAGACAGCTCAGAAAATCGTGGATACCTATGGCGATAATACCATTGACGAAATTTTGCAATACCCAGAAAAGTTAGAAGGTATCGCAGGACTATCTGCCAAAAATCGAGAGGCTTTCGTTTCTACTCTCCGTCTCAACTACGGAACAGAGATGATTTTAGCTAAACTGGCCAACTACGGCATTCCCAATAAACTAGCCTTTCAGATTCAAGACTTTTACAAGGAAGAAACCCTTGATGTGGTTAAAAATTATCCCTACCAGCTGGTTGAGGATATCAAGGGTTTGGGCTTTACCATTGCTGACCAATTAGCGGAAGAACTAGGTATCGAAAGTCAGGCTCCTGAACGCTTCCGCGCCGGTCTAGTACATAGTCTTTTTCAGGCCTGTATGGAAACAGGGGACACCTATGTTGAAGCACGGGATTTGCTGGAACAAACCCTTAATCTCCTTGAATCTTCCCGCCCCGTGGAACTGGATCCCAGCCAAGTGGCCCAAGAACTCTCCTACCTGATTGAAGAAGACAAGGTTCAGCAGGTTGATACCAAGATTTTTGACAACAGCCTCTTTTTCGCTGAGGAAGGCATCCGCAGTCACTTGGTTCGTATCCTTGAAAAAGGAAAACAGAAGAGTCATGATTTAGAAACCATTCAAAAACATATCACTACTGTTGAGGAAGAACTGGGAATTGAGTATGATAGCATTCAAAAACAAGCAATCTGTGACGCTATCCAGAACAAGGTCTTTATCCTGACAGGTGGACCCGGTACGGGTAAGACAACTGTTATCAATGGAATCATCGCTGTTTATGCCCTTTTAGAAGGACTTGACCTCAGGAAGAAAAGCAACCTGCCGATTCTTCTTGCTGCTCCAACTGGTCGAGCTGCTCGACGCATGAATGAATTAACAGGCTTGCCAAGCGCTACTATACACCGCCACTTGGGAATGACAGGCGACGATGATACCAGTCATCTGGAAGATTATCTGGATGCTGACTTTATCATTGTAGATGAATTTTCCATGGTGGATACTTGGCTGGCCAATCAACTCTTCTCCAACATCTCTTCTAACAGTAAAATCCTCATCGTGGGCGACAGCGACCAGTTGCCTTCTGTCAGCCCTGGACAGGTTCTAGCGGATCTACTTCATATTCCCTTGATTCCTCAGACTCGCTTGGAAAAAATTTACCGACAAAGCGAAGAATCAACTATCGTTACCCTAGCTAGTCAAATTCGACAGGGCATCCTGCCAGCCGATTTCACCCAGAAAAAAGCAGATCGTTCCTACTTTGAAATTGCTAGTGGCCATATTCCTGCTACGATTGAGAAAATCTTAGGCGCTGCTCTCAGAAGTGGTATTCCTGCCCGTGATATCCAAGTTCTGGCTCCCATGTACCGAGGGACAGCAGGGATTGATGCCATCAACCAGCTCATGCAAGACCTTCTCAATCCACCACAAAAAGACCAAGTCAGTTTTGAAGCTCCTCAGTGCCACTATCGTAAGGGTGACAAGGTCATTCATTTGGTCAACGACGCTGAAATCAATGTCTTTAATGGAGATTTAGGAGCCATCACAGACCTGATTCCTGGTAAATACACCGAGTCGAAACAAGATGAGATTGTCATTGATTTTGATGGCAACGAGGTCTCTTACCCACGGAACGAATGGTACAAGATTCGCTTGGCCTATGCCATGAGTATCCATAAATCACAGGGAAGTGAGTTTCCTGTTGTTATCCTACCTATCACTAGTGCTAGTAGGCGTATGCTGGAGCGCAATCTCATCTATACAGCCATTACACGCGCCAAAAGCAAGCTTATCTTACTAGGTGAATTACAGGCCTTTGACTATGCTACTCAACACATCGGAACTGCCCGAAAAACCTATCTGATTGAACGCTTCAGTGATTTGTTGGAGAATGTTGAAGAAAAGCAACCAGCTGTCTCTGAAACAGTAACATCAAGTACCTCTGAACAATCCTACATCCTGACAGAAGAAAACTGGGACAGTATCCCCGCCATGATTGGGATTACAGACGCAGACCTCAAAGAGATTTTTGGAAAATAGTGCATAAGAAAACCCACCTAATCAGGTGGGATTTTTGTTTATTAATACTCAATGAAAATCAAAGAGCAAACTAGGAAGCTAGCCGCAAGCTGTACTTGAGTACGGTAAGGCGACGCTGACGTGGTTTGAAGAGATTTTCGAAGAGTATAAGATTATTTAACTGTTGCTGTGCTTGTAATCAATTCAACAGCTTTTTTGATTGTGATATCATGTTTCAACATATCAGCTGAAAGCAAGCTTTGTACTTGTGCAACTTCCATGTTGTAATCTGCAGCCAATTGCTCGATTTCTTTTTGGATTTCTTCTTCTGAAGCGTCAAATCCTTCAGCTTTGGCAACTGCTTCGATAACAAGGTTAGTCTTCGTACGTGACTCAGCTTCTGCCTCGTATTGTTTGTGAAGGTCTTCTTGAGTAGTTCCAGTGATTTGGAAGTACATGTCAGGGTTGATACCTTGACGTTGCAAGTTTCCAAGGAATTCATTTACTGAACGGTGAACTTCTTCGTGGATCATTTCTTCTGGAAGTTCTACGATTTCAGCGTTTTCTACAGCTTTATCGATTGCTGCACCTTCAACGGCATCTTTGTATGCTTCTTCTTTCGCAGCAGTCAATTCTTTGCGGTATTTTTCTTTCAATTCGTCAAGAGTTTCCACTTCTTCGTCGATATCTTTTGCAAGTTCATCGTCAAGAGCTGGAACTTCTTTAGCTTTTACTTCGTGGATAGTTGTTACGAATTTTGCTTCTTTACCTGCAAGGTCTTCTGCTTGGTAGTCTTCTGGGAATGTTACAACAACATCAACAGTTTCGCCAGCTGAGTGTCCAACCAATTGGTCTTCGAAACCAGGGATGAATTGACCTGATCCAAGTCCAAGTGAGAAGTTTTCACCTTTTCCACCGTCAAATTCAACACCGTCGATAGAACCAACGAAGTCAATAACAACAGTGTCGCCATTTTCAGCAGCGCCTTCTTTGATAACCAATTCAGCCAAGTTGTTGCGTTCGCGTTCGATACGCTCTTCAACGTCAGCGTCAGTTACTTCTTTTTCTACATCTACTGATACTTCAAGGTTTTTGTAGTCACCCAATTTTACTTCAGGTTTTGTAACGACTTCAGCAGTGATAACCCAGTCTTGACCTTTTTCCATTGAAGTTACATCAATTTTTGGTTGTGCAACGACTTCAAGACCAGCTTCTTTTACAGCTGCTTCATAAGCGTTTGGCAAAAGAGCGTTCATAACGTCTTGATAAAGTGATTCTTCACCAAATTTCTTGTCGAAGATAGGGCGTGGAAGGTGACCTTTACGGAAACCTGGAACATTAAGAGATTTCTTCACTGAGTTGAAGACACGGTCCAATTCTGGTTTGATTTGGTCTTGAGAGATAGTGAAAGTCAAGACACCACGGTTTGTTTCTTTGTTTTCAAATGATACAGACATTCTGTCATTTCTCCTTAAAATTTTTAAATACAGTCTATTATAACATAAATGGTCGACTTTTTTCAAGTAATGAATGCGCTTTTCAATCACGCTAGAGGTACTTGCTTGCTTCTTTGATACTAAGGTCAGCCATTTCTCCAATATCATTTTTGCATATCTGTTAAAAGTCCTCATGCCCTACCAAATGGTGCTGAAAGGCATAGACAGCCGCCTGGGTACGATCGCTGACTTCAAGTTTGGCTAGGATATTGGACACATGGGTCTTGACCGTCTTGAGAGAGATAAAAAGTTCGTCTGCGATGCGCTGATTTTCGTAGCCCTTGGCGATGAGTTGGAGAACATCTCGCTCACGCGCAGTCAAGTCCTCATGTAGTTCTATATGATTGCGGTGGTATTCGACCTTCTTGCTGACCTCTTGCTCAATGGCAAGCTCCCCAGCAGCCACCTTACGGACTGCATGGAGTAATTCGTCTGCACTAGAAGTCTTGAGCATATAGCCCCGAGCACCAGCATTTAAAACAGGCATGATTTTTTCATTGTCCAAGTACGAAGTCACAATCAAAACCTTGGCTTCAGGCCATTCTTTGAGGATAGCCAAGGTCGCGTCAATTCCATTCATCTCAGGCATGACGATATCCATGACAATGACATCTGGACGCAGTTCCAAGGCCAAGTCAATACCTTGAGACCCGTTTGCCGCCTCGCCCACAACTTCTACATCGTCTTGGAGGTCAAAGTAGCTTTTCAAGCCCAATCGGACCATTTCGTGGTCATCTACTAGTAAAATTTTCATCTTTACTCCTTTATCATTCCTCATCTAACAGGGGAATACGGATATCAACTGCCAGCCCTTGCTTGGGAGCTGTCAATAACTGAACCGTCCCTGCCATATCTTCAACCCGCTCCTTGATATTGCGGAGTCCATAACTCAAGTCATCTAAACTCGCTAACTGAAAACCAATTCCATTGTCCACCACCTTCAGTTGCAATTCAAAATCTGTCTGATAGAGATAGACATCCAGACAAGAGGCCTGGGCATGGCGGAGGGTATTGCTGATCAATTCTTGCAGAATACGGAAGATATGCTCCTCGATTTTCTTAGGCAATTTAGATACATTTTGCTTGAGACTGACCTTGAGATCACTCTTGTCCTCAAGCTCTTTTAAGAGAATTTGGATTCCTTCAACCAGACTCTTTTGCTCCAGTTCAACTGGTCGCAAATGCAAGAGTAAGACCCGCAAATCCTTCTGGGCTGTTTCTAAAATAGCTGTGACACTCTGCAACTGGGTCTGCATCTTTTCTCTATCCAATTTCAAAGCCTGCTGACTGACACCTGACAAAATCATGTGGGCCGCAAACAACTCCTGACTGACAGTATCGTGCAAATCCCGAGCAATCCGCTTTCGTTCTTTCTCGATGATTTCCTCTTCTTGGGCAAGACTTTGATTTTCAGCCTTTTGAAGAGCCTCTGTCAAGAGGTTAAGTTTGCCTGACAAGGACTTGAAACTGGCATCCAAATCTGGATCAGCAACCTGAACCACTTCTTGCCCTGCCAACAAACGCTTGAGATTAGCCTGCATTTTTCGTAGAGAAAGCTCTTCCACACCTCGCCAAAACAGGGCTAAAAGACAGGTCATGGACATGCTGAATACCAACAACAAAAAGACAAATTTTTCTGTTTTTTCGACATCGTGCAAGAAAATAGACCAGTCAAAGTCAAGGATGTCCAGCAAGCTGTGGGAGAAAAATAAGACAAACAGGATGGAGGTGAGAGCAATCATTACATAAGCTTGTTTTTTCATCCTCTGACCACCTCCACATCGCCAATCATAGTGGTCAAGAAAATCTTGACACTCTTGTTACTCTTGAGATAGTCTCTTGTTTCTTGATGGTAGTGTTCATTGCGGAGGGCTCGCTTGGGCTGATTGAAAAAAGTCAAATCACCATAGAGACAGTTAACGCTGAGACTGACTTCCACATCTACAGGTACAATGATTTTGGTCGTGCCTATCATCTTTCTGAGGATAATGACATTGTCATGATTGGTTAAGATGACCCTCTCCAGATGAATAGTGTCCTTACCCATGAGGCGAAAGAGATTGATATCATCAAACTGGCAAGTCTGGTAGCTTGAAAAATGATGGAGATTGCCAAACCAACGATTTTTCTCCTTCTTAACCGTTACTACCTCTTCAAAAACCAAATTGGTCTGCTCTTTTTCCTGGTTCATCATCGGATAAAGAAGAAAGAGGCTATAGATAACCGCAACAAAAATAGCTAAAATCACAAAAGGATTGAGCATGACGATGAAAAAGAAGAGAATGCTTGCCACTACTAAAAGAAGATTGTTTCCCTCTTTACCAGTGTAATAGCGAATCAAAAGCAAAAAGAGGAATAAAATCAGCAGAAAACGCGAAAAATGCTCTGATACCATCAAAATCAGAGCTCCTGTCAAAAGACAGGCTTCGATAAATAAAAAGATTTTAAATTTTCTCATAGGTTCATCCTCTCCCTTCTATTTTATCACAATTCAAAAAAGTCACCTCGGTCTGAAGATGGAAAAAAGGCGGTGGTTACGCCTTTTTCATCTGATCTTTTGCTTCTTTTAATTTTCCATAAAGAAGATAGTCTACTTTTTGCAGATCTGCTATGGTGGCACAATTAAGGGCACACATGATCAAGCGTAGATCATCTTTCCAGCCTTGGACAATGCCAATCACTTCTTCAACTGTGTAGGTTTCAATCAATTCCAAAACTGTTCGAGACAGTCCCACGGCTTTGGCACCAAAGACCAAGCACTTAATCATATCCAGCGGATTTCGAACGCCTCCACTGACCAAGAGTTCAACCTTGTCTTTCCAGTCTTGGGCATTGAGAAGGGCTTGCATAGTGGACTGGCCCCATTGATTGAGATAATCACGCTGACCACTGCGACGGTTTTCAATATAGGCAAAGCTGGTACCACCACGACCTGACAGGTCAAAGGTTCGAACGCCCAATTCATAGGCTCTCTCGATGGTCTTCACATCCATTCCAAAGCCCACTTCCTTTAGGACAATAGGAACAGGGATTTGCTTGCTATAGTCTGCTAGATTCGATTGCCAGCATCTGAACTTCCTTTCTCCCTCTGGCATGAGTAATTCCTGCATAACATTGACGTGCACTTGCAGGAGAAGGGGATCCATCTCTTCTACAGTCCGAAGTCCCAACTCAACAGGCTTGTCCAATCCAATATTGGTTCCAAGAAGGAGATTTGGATGGCTAGACTTGACAGAAAAAGAGTCATCTGCTGGATCTTTGAGGGCTGCGCTATAAGAACCCGTTACAAATAAAATTCCACAGGTTTCTGCCACTTGAGCCAGCTTTTGATTGATTTCTCTTCCCTTATCGCTTCCACCTGTCATGGCATTGATATAAAAAGGAAAATCCCACTTTCGACCAGCAAACTCTGTCGACAGATCGACTTCATCCAGGTCGTAAAGAGGCAAGGAAGAATGAATCAACTCCACCTCATCAAAGCTATTATAGGAACTTTTCTGCTCAAGGGCATAGCGGATGTGCTCGTCCTTACGATTTGTCGTCATGTCCTATCCTTTCTTGGTATAAGAGCTCAATCCCCAGATTGGCCCAGCGATTTTTTATGGTTTCAGTTGATTGCTCATCAAAACTCAAGGCAATGCCACAGTCACCACCACCAGCGCCACTACTCTTGGCAACAGCCTGCAAATCTTGACTGGCCTCTTTCAACTGTCTCAGCGAAGGCGTGTAAATATCTGGGCTCAAGCTTTCTAAAAGCTGACTGGCTGTTTCCACCTGCTTGATGATGTTTTCTGCATGCCCCTGCTCCAAGGCTTCTACCAAAGCAGATACCGTTGCTTTTGAGGAACATAAAAAATTCTGGTCTATGTTTTGCTTGATTTGCTGAACCATTTGACTTGATACGGCCACTTCCTTGGTCCATCCCACTAGGAAATCACATTCTAGGGTTGGTTTCACTTGTGAGATGGAAAAGCCCCAATCACGCTCCAAAACTGTCATCAAGTTTTCTTCTTTCAGCCACGTAGCCACCTTCTTTCGATCAAAAGACTGGTAGAGAACCAAATCCTCTGCCACAATACAGGCAAGGTCTCCCATAGAACCATTGTCTCCGCGCTTGAGCAAGACCGCGCTAGCCAGCTTAAACAAGAGATCCTGATCAACCGAAAGCTTATACAGAGCCAGCAGAGCCTTGACAACCAAGACAACGACACTACCGCTAGAACCAAGACCAAACTTTTTCCCTTCTCTTTCCATTTTTCCTAGAATCTCCAAAGAAAATGGTCGCAAGGTCTGCCCACGATAAACGAGGAAATCCTCCACTAAAGCAACCGTTTCTTGAATCAAGCTATAGTCAGGATTTGGCGTCAAATCTACTGCGAAATCAAACAGATCTGAATAGATACGGTAACTATCAGAAAAAGCAATCTCGCCCTTCATATAGATGGGAATGGCCTTTATCAAGGCCAACTGCTCTGGCTCTAAAATAGCATATTCACCTGCCCAATAGAGCTTCCCGCAAGTTTTAACAGCAATCATCTTGACTCAAATCCTTTGTTTTTGACACAATCAAGCGATAACGCTGACCGAAGATTTCTGACAAATGCTCCAAGTCTTTCTCTTGACAGAGGACTTTGACATTGGGTCCAGCATCCATAGTAAAGTAGCAGGCTTCCCCTTGATCACGAAGCTGGCGGACAAAGTCCATTGCTTCATAGCTTGCATCCGTCAGATAAGAAAAGGCTGGTGATGCTGTTTTGGTCGTAGCGTGCATAGCCAGAGCATTTTTCTCCGTTAATTCCCCAACCTTAGCAAAGTCATTTTCCTTGAGATAAAGCAGCATATCCTGATAATCCTTCTCAGACTGACGAACCCAGTCGTCAAAAGTCGTCGAAGTTTCCACACAGAGTTTCATCCCGTCACGGCTAGAAATTGGTTTTTTCTTGTCCTCTAGCACCAACATCATCATAGCTAGTTTCAAGTCTGTCTCTACAGGGTAAATTTCCCCACTATCCTTGTCCCAGGCTCCTAGCGGTCCATAAAAACTGCGTGAAGAAGAACCAGAGGCAAACTTAGCCTCCTGTGCCAACTGACTCCGAGTCAATCCAAGCTGAAAATAAGCATTACAAGCCTTGACCAGGGCGGACAAACCACTGGAACTTGATGACAAACCCGCTGCGGTAGGCATATTGTTTTGAGTGTCAATACGAACAAAGCCCTCACCATCTGGACGGTAGCGGTCAATAATCTTACTCATCTTGGCATGCTCAGCCTCATTTTGTAGCTGACCATTGATATAAAAGGCATCAGCAGTCGCATCCGTCGGTAGAGGCGACAAGGTCGTCTCTGTGTACATGTTTTCCAAAGTCAGAGAAATACTGCTAGTAGCAGGCACCATCTCCTTTTCTTTTTTCTTTCCCCAATATTTGATAATAGCAATATTTGCGTAGGAACGTACTGTTACAGGCTCTCTATCCATGTCTGAACAGCTCCTTTCTCTTCTAATCTTTCTGCTAGTTCTTGTGCGTGTGTCAAATTGTCTGCCAAGGCTATGATACAGCCTCCAAGCCCACCACCACTCATCTTGGCACCCAGAGCACCATGGTTAAGAGCCGTTTCTACCAGATGGTCTGCCTCAGGGCTACTGACCCCAATTTCTTTTAAATGTAAATGCGCTTGACTGAGGATTTGTCCCAATCCTTCAGCATCTTTTTGTGAAATCGCATCCTCTGCCTGCTGGGTCAATTCTCCCAAGGTATGCAAAAACGGTAGGGCATCTTTCCCCTTACTTTGAACCACTTGGATGGCTTCACGAGTGTGACCATAAACGCCCGTATCTGCAATCACTAAATAGGCTGATAGAGCCATCTCAAGCTCTGTAAATCCTACATTCTTAATATAGCGAATAGGTTGGTCACTGAGACAGGTCTTAGCATCCAAACCACTAGGATTCATATGGGCAATCATCTCAGCTCGATTGACCAAGATTTCTAGTACATCATGAGGCAGGTCGACTTGATAGTAGTCAAATACCGCACGAATGGCCGCTATGCTGATAGCCGCTGACGAACCCATTCCCCGTTTCTCAGGGATAGCCGAGTCAATCTCGCAACGAATGCAGGCTTCTTTGATATCCAAATACTCCAACGAAGCATAAACTGCCATGGACAAGGTATCTTCCTCATAAAGGCGCCAAGATCTGTCAGCAGGAACTACCTTACAAGTCACCTCCACCTCCAAAAGAGGCAAGGAAATAGCAGGATAGCCGTAAACGACCGCATGCTCCCCTATTAAAATAATCTTACTATGTGCCTGACCGACACCAACTTTTTTTGTCATGTTTTCCTTTTGCTAGACGAAAAGACCGTCTTATTTTTCATACAAGTATTTATTCTTTCCTATCTATTTTATTATATTTTCACAAAAAAAGCGATTGTTTCCTTCACAATCGCCTCTTTCATTATTGAACCCATTCGCCATTATAGTTGACAGAATAGCCATCTACAGTCGTATTCACTTCCAAAGCACCTGAACTATAAGCGTAGTACCATTTGCCATGGACCTGGAACCAACCAGTGACCATAGCTCCTGATGAACGGAGATAATACCACTTGTTACCGAGGTATTGCCAGCCAGTTTTCATATTGCCATTTGGCTCGTCTAAATAATACCAAGTTGAGCCTTCCTGATACCAACCAGTTGCCATTGCTCCTGATGAACGGAGGTAGTACCACTTATTGCCAAGTTGTTTCCAACCAGTTTGCATTGCAGCAGTTGTTGGATCTAGATAGTACCAAGTCGAATCATCGTTTATCCAGCCACGCGTTAGTTCTCCGACCTTTAAGCTGTTGATACGAGATTCGAATCCGCCATTCTTTTGTAAATAATACCATTGCCCGTCGTCATATACCCAACCAGTTTTTAAGGTGTGATAACTTCGTTGGTCTTCAAAATAATAGACTCGTTTCTCTGATGGACTATCATATTGTTCACCATGATATTTATCTATATTTGTATCAGTTTTTGCTTCTAAAACTTGCTTACCAACAAACTCTTGTAGTACGCCATCTTGATTAAAGTAGTACCATCTTGACATTGGCATATATTCTAATCTGATACCATTTGGGTAAGGACCAATGGTACTACCTTTATCTGGCATGGGAATATACTGCCATCCAACAACCATCTCACCTGATACATGATCAAAATAATAGTATTTACCATCAATCACTCTCCAGGCCTTTTCTTTGATGTCACCCTTCTTATAGTAGGTTCTACCATTTTCTTGGACAAATTGCCAGCCTTCTGAATCAGCATCATCCGCAAAGACGGTGCTTGTCGCTAGCAAAGCAAAGAAAAAGACTGCTAGTAGAACTTGCAACATTTTTTTCAAAAATTTCATTAAATCTTTCCTCCATAACTGATTGTAGCAAAGACCCGACTGTATGTCAATATATAGAAATCCCTCAAAAAAAGCAGTTACACAACTGCAACTGCTTTTCTATTCTTGCATGGTGTACCCAACACCACGCACGGTTTTAATGTAGCTTTTTTGACCTTTTACATCAAGCTTGCTACGTAGATAACGGATATAAACATCCACGATATTGGTTTCTGTCGCACTTTCGTACTTCCAAACACTTTCCAACAACTGCTCACGAGTCAAGACCTTCTTGCTTCCCATGAGAGTGGCCAAAAGGTCATACTCACGGCGCGTCAGAGCAATCATCTCCTCGCCACGATAAACGGTATGATGTTCTACATCCATACGCAAATTGCGGTAAGACGTTGGGACCTTCATCTGACTACAGTGTTGGTCGATAAAGTCCCGACCTCGGAAAATCGCTGAAATACGAGCCACCAGCTGATCAATAATCACTGGCTTATAGATGTAAGAAACGGCGAAGCGCTGGATTGTCTCGATCTGGTCTTGCAATTCTTCGCGATGGTCCAAGACCATGATCACTGAGGCTGGTTTTGTCCGACTCAGCCTCTCTGCAAAATCCTGGGCCGTCATATCCCCCAGACGAGCATTCAGTAAAATCAAGTCATAATCTGTCTGGAGAGCCATGGAGAGGGCTTTTTGCCCCTCCTCGACCAGATCAACACGGTATTGCTCTTTTTGGAGTTCCAGACTGAGAAAATGAGCGAGATTTCGTTCTTTCTCAAGTAATAAAATCCGTTTCCCCATGGCAGACCTACTTATTTTTCGTCATACCAAGAGTAGTGGAATGTTCCTTCTTTGTCTTTACGTTGGTAAGTGTGGGCACCAAAGTAGTCACGTTGCGCTTGGATCAAGTTAGCAGGAAGGTCAGCTGAACGGTAGCTATCAAAGTAAGTAATGGCTGCTGAGAAGGTTGGCACTGGTACACCAGCTTGAACAGCAAGAGCTACGATATCACGAACTGCTTGTTGGTACTTGGCAGTGACATCCAAGAAGTATTCATCCAAGAGAAGGTTTGCAAGGTCTGCATCACGGTTGTAGGCGTCTGTGATCTTTTGCAAGAAACGAGAACGGATGATACAGCCATCACGCCAGATAGATGCGATGTCCGCAAATGGCAAGTTCCAGTTATTTTCTTTAGAAGCCACACGCAATTGGGCGAAACCTTGTGCGTATGAGATGATTTTTGAGAAGTAAAGGGCTTGACGGATCTTTTCGATCAGCTCAGCCTTGTCACCTTCAAATTTGAAAGTAGCTGGTTTTGGAAGGACCTTGCTAGCATGTACACGCTCTTCTTTGTATGTAGAGATGTAGCGGGCAAATACTGACTCAGTGATCAGTGACAATGGCACACCAAGGTCAAGTGCTGATTGGCTAGTCCATTTACCAGTTCCTTTGTTTCCTGCAGCATCCAAGATGTAGTCTACGATTGGGCCATCTTGACCTTCATCGTCTTTACGGCTCAAGATATCAGCTGTGATTTCGATCAAGTAGCTGTCCAATTCACCCTTGTTCCACTCAGTAAAGATTTCAGCCATGTCTTCTGCAGAAAGGCCAAGCAAGTGTTGCATGAGGTCATAGCTTTCTGCGATCAATTGCATGTCACCATACTCGATACCGTTGTGGACCATTTTCACATAGTGACCAGCTCCATCAGGACCGATGTAAGTCACACATGGTTTGCCATCTTCTGGTGCTTTAGCTGAGATTTCTTCAAGAACATCTGCAACCAATTCGTAGGCTTCTTTTTGTCCACCAGGCATGATAGAAGGACCTTCAAGGGCACCTTTTTCACCACCAGAAACTCCAGTACCGATAAAGTTGATACCTGAGTTTGCCAATTCTTCATTACGACGGATTGTATCTTTGTAGAAAGTGTTTCCTCCGTCGATCAAGATATCACCCTTGTCAAGGTGTGGAAGAAGGGCTTGAATTGTAGCATCTGTACCAGGTCCAGCTTGAACCATGAGCATGATACGACGAGGTTTTTCGATTGAGTTTACAAAACTTTCAACGTCATAGCTTGGTACAAAGTTCTTTTCAGGATGGCAAGCAATTACATCTTCAGTTTTTTCTTTACTACGGTTGTAAATAGCAACTGTGTAACCACGAGATTCAATATTAAGGGCAAGGTTACGACCCATTACGGCCATACCAACAACACCAAAGTTAGCTTTTGTCATTTGACACTCCTCTTGTTTAATTTGTTTTATTTTATCATTTTTACTTTTGAAAAGAAAGAATTTTGTAACGACTGCTTAGTAGTCCAAGTCATCCGCGTGTCCAGAACCATTTCCAACAAAGTATCCTGTCTTACAGTTAAGGGTAAAGAGATAGGTTCCATCTGGCTTGTAGAGGTTATAATAACCATTGCCATTAACGATATTAACACGTTCAAGGATATATTGGTTACCAGTGATATAACCACGTGAACGTGAAGTCGCTAGAATCTGTTCTAAGACACCATCCGCGAAATCCCAAGCAGAATTATTGCTATCATCAATAGCTGACTGATTATAAGAAACACGACTCGCACTTCTTTGAACAGCAACTCCTGCACTTGATACACCCATATTGACTTCACTGCGGGTACTTCTAGGTTCAGTTGATGCAGCATTTGAACTACTTGGGCTTGTTCCACTAGTAGTATTTTCACTTGCTTGACGAGAACTTGAGCTGCTAGTTTCACTTGAACTTGAGCTTGAAGCACTTGTTTGCTGGCTCTTACCAAGGCTGATAGCCTTATCTAACACTTTATCAAGCTCTGTATTTCCAGTTTTAATATCTGTAAATTTAGCATCCGATTTGGCTTTGGCATTGGTATCCAAAACACCATCAACAATAGCTGGCTTCTCAAATTGAGCATTTACATCTTGAATAGCCTTAATTTGCGTTTCAAGGCTGTCATACTTAGATTTTGCAAGCGTATATTCACGGCTACCTTCCAACTTATCAAGCAAGGTTTTAAGTTGGCTCAGCTTATCAAACTGACTATTTTTCAAAGCCGTTTTGTTGCTATCTGTATAGAAGGCATCGTATTGACTATTGAAATCTTCTAAAATCGGCTGAATATTCTGCTCACTAGACGATGATTGAGAAGTTTGAATTTCCTTTGTTGAGCGATTCACTTGACGGTAAACATAATAAGCACTGACACAGATAACCACTGATACGAGCGCCAAAGCGGTCAAAACAAAACCTTTTTTACTTTTCTTTTCTGGGTCCTCTTGATCCAGACGAGAAAGTTTTTTCTCCTCTTCCACTTCCCCAGTCATTTCTGCTGAATTTTCATCCTCTAGTACTATAGGATCCCAGTCTTTATCCTCATCGTCCAGAGGCAGTGGAGGTAAGATAGCTTCAGACGATAGAACTTCCTCTGAATAGGCTTCTGACTCCTCTACAGCTTCACGCACCTCTTGAATCAAGTCATCCAGACTCTGTGTTTCGATTAACTCCTCTTTTTTGTAATGGCGAGTCGCAAACTTATCTGCTTCGATTTCATCTTTGTGTTGCTTGACATACTTGTCCAAAATGGAATCTTCAGGCAAGACTCCTGCTTCCACTTCTTCATTTTTACGAATAGCTTGACCAACTGTTAACTCTTTTGCTTCATCAAAATCAAATCGCGGTTCTTGGTTTTCTTTTTTATGACGATTCCGTCTTTTCTTACTCATGAGTATAACCTTTCTATTTTACCTCTTGGCGTTTAACACGCTGACCAAAATATTGATACAGATCCACTTTCAAGGTTCCGTTGTACAACTTACGTTTCTTATCTGCCTGACTACCGTATTTGGTCTCAAAGGCTTCATCACTAGTTAGGATAAACTTGCTCCACGTTTTCAGCGGTGCAAATACTTGACCCATTTCAGCATAAAGCTTGGTAACTCCTGCATCATCTGACAAGCGTTCACCATAAGGTGGGTTAGAGATAATCACTCCATTTATTTTATCAGAACGCAAATCCTGCACGCGCATCTGCTTAAAGGTAATATCTCCTGCAACACCTGCTGCCTGAGCATTGGCCTTAGCAATTTCCACCATACGTGCATCGATATCACAACCCATGATATCCAGTTCCAGTTCACGATCCACTTTCTTAGCTGCTTCAGTGCGTACTTCTTGGATCAAACGATCGCTAATCCAGTTCCATTCCTCAAAAGCAAAGGAGCGACGAAGCCCTGGAGCCATCTTTCTGGCAATCATAACTGCCTCGATACAGAAAGTTCCTGAACCACAGGTTGGATCAATCAAGGGCTTGTCTGGATACCAGTTAGAGAGTTGCAAAATAGCTGCCGCCATATTTTCCTTGATAGGAGCCCCACCTTTTTCGGTACGATAACCGCGTTTAAAGAGGCTAGCCCCTGTCGTATCAATCATGACAGTTGCTATGTCTTTCAGAATAGAGACCTCAATTTTAAACTCAGGACCAGTTTCCATCAGAGGAACGCCTTCTGGACGAGCATAATGTTTTTGCAACTTCTTAACAACAGCCTTCTTTGAAATAGCCTGCACACTGGGCTCATTGTGAAGTTTAGATTTAACACATTTTGCTTTCGAAATCGGAAAACGAGCCCCAAGTGGTAAATAATTTTCCCAATCTAGAGTGAAAACTCCCTGAAAGAGCTCTTCAAAAGTCTTAGCTGGGAACGTTCCTACGATAATTTTGATACGGTCTGCTGCCCGAAGCCAGAGGTTGGTCTCGATAATGGCTCTCACGTCTCCTTGAAAACGAACACGTCCATTTTCAACCTGACAATCGTAGCCCAGCTCTCGTACTTCACGACCAACGACAGCCTCAAGCCCTGCTGCCACAGTTGCAATTAAATTAAATTCTTTTTTCATTTTCAGTCTTATAAGACCTTTCTATATGTCCACTTTAAAAAATGAGGTTGAGAAAGTTTTCTCAGCCCCAACCTATATGCAATTTTCTATAAGCCATGTTTTGTTCCAGAAGTGACTAGGACCACTTCCTTCGATAATCATCTGTCTACCGCTAACAGCATAAGTCTGATAGCAGTCAGAGTGCTACGTTCGTTTCCGTGCACTCCATGCCCCGACCAAAATTTGGGTTGCTAGCTTGAGGGGTTTACCGCGTTCCACTCTCTCTGTTTCCAGAAAGACTCCGTCACTGTGGCACTTTCAAGCCTATTCTGACCTATCCGAAGACTTAGCCATTTCGACTGCCGTAACGATTTCTCGTCCCTAGGCTTATGGATTCGCCTAGCACAAACACTACAGGCATCACAGCCTGTGCTAGCATGGACTTTCCTCATGAAAAGAAATTCTCCTCACGCGATTATCCAAAAATTGCACTTTTCAAATAAGCTCTTATAAATCAGAGTTATCCAAAATTTGTTTCCCAAATACTTCTTTCTCAAGACGATTTAGACGTTTTAAAATATCAAAATTCGTCATAGAAGTTGTTGCTGTCATTTCAAGTGGTTCTGCTTGAACCGGTGCAGATTCAGGTTTGCGAGACAATTCTTCCTTCAACTCTGCAATTTCTTGACGGAGAGACTTGACTAAGGCAGCATAAGTTTCATAGTCCTTGATGACATCGTCCAAAAATTCATCAACTTCAACCTTACTATATCCACGAACTTCACGTCCAAACTCTTGCTCAAAAATATCTTTTGCTGAAAAAATAATACTTGCCATCTCTCTCTCCATTCTCGGTTTCTAATAGTATTATTATATAAAAAAAGGCAAACAAAAATCAAGGTCAAAGCCTTACTTTTCAGAAAAATTTTCTGCTAGCTCATTTAAGTCTTCAAACGTTAACCTTTTTATGCGATAACCTTCCTGATTTTTCATCAAATTGTCTATAAATTTTAATTTGGTCTCATTTTCTGGGTCATAGAAAAAATAAGCTAAATCAGTATTTTCCAGTAAAAATTTTTGGTAATCACGCAGTTGCCCTGTATGTTCATATTTGGGATAGGCATATTTGACAAAGTCTACCTGCTTAAAGCGACTCAGTTTCATCTGATTTCCTTCATTCCAATTTTCCCCGTGCGTTTCAAAATCAAAAATGGTCGCTAGGCTAAAATCATATTCGTCTTTCATTTCATTTGCGACATCAAACACCCAAGATTCAAATCCCAAGTTCCCTGTAAAGACCAGCCATTTAATCCCTTCTTCTGCTAAACTTTCTAAATCACGGCGAATGGCTTTCTTTATAATTTTTAACCTGATATCTTTTTCATTAAACAAACCCAAGTCAAAATTAGAATATCCCATAATTAAAGCTGTAGTCATTTTTACACCTTTCTTTCTATTTTTATGGTATAATAGAGTGATGTTATTGTACCAATAAGGAGAAATATGGTCAACTATCCTCATAAAATTTCATCGAAAAAAAGCCAAACATCCATTTCTCAACCAAAAAATTTCGCAAATCGAGGAATGACTTTTGAAAAGATGATCAACGCTACAAACGACTACTATCTGACGCATGGTATGGCAGTTATCCATAAAAAGCCAACGCCTGTTCAGATCGTTCGAGTAGACTATCCTCAACGTAGTCGAGCCAAAATTGTAGAAGCCTATTTTAGACAAGCTTCCACTACAGATTACTCTGGCGTGTATAGAGGACATTACATTGACTTTGAGGCCAAGGAAACACGACAAAAGAATGCTATTCCAATGAAGAACTTCCATCTTCACCAGATTCAACATATGGAACAAGTTCTAGAACAGCAGGGCATTTGCTTCGTACTACTTCATTTTTCCTCTCAACAAGAAACTTATTTGTTGCCGGCACCTGATTTGATTCGCTTTTATCATCAAGATAAGGGGCAAAAATCAATGCCACTTGGATATATTCAAGAATACGGATATTTAGTAAAGCAAGGAGCTTTCCCTCAAATTCCCTATCTCGATATTATCAAAGAACATTTACTAGGTGGTAAAACAAGATGAATAAACAAACTATTCTGCGATTCTTAAAGTATATTGGAATCACATTCCTTACCTTATTTATCGCATTATTTCTATTAGGTGGAGGTGTCTTCCTCTACTTTGTTAACAAGGCTCCAGCCTTATCTGAAAGTAAATTAGTTGCGACAACCTCTAGCAAGATTTATGACAACAAAAACGAACTGATTGCTGACCTTGGATCTGAACGTCGCGTAAATGCTCAAGCAAATGAAATTCCTACTGACTTAGTCAAGGCAATTGTGTCTATCGAAGACCACCGTTTCTTTGACCATAGAGGTGTTGATACTATTCGTATCATGGGGGCAGCATTGAGAAATCTACAAGGAGGAGGTCTACAAGGTGCCTCAACCTTGACACAACAATTAATTAAATTGACTTATTTTTCTACTTCAACTGCTGATCAAACCTTGTCACGTAAAGCTCAAGAAGCTTGGCTAGCCGTTCAACTAGAGCAAAAAGCAACCAAGCAAGAAATCCTGACCTATTACATCAATAAAGTCTACATGTCCAACGGTAACTATGGAATGCAAACCGCAGCCCAAAATTACTATGGAAAAGACTTGAAGGACTTAAGCTTGCCACAGTTAGCACTCTTGGCTGGAATGCCTCAAGCTCCAAACCAATATGATCCTTATTCCCATCCAGAAGCTGCTCTAGAGCGTCGTAACTTGGTACTTTCAGAAATGAAAGGGCAAAAATACATCAGTGCAGAAGATTATGAAAAAGCTATTAATACTCCCGTCACTGACGGTCTCCAAAGTTTGAAGTCAGCCAATAGTTATCCAGCTTATATGGACAACTACCTCAAAGAAGTAATCGACCAAGTTGAACAAGAAACTGGTTACAACCTTCTTACTACAGGTATGGAAGTCTATACTAATGTCGACAAAGATGTTCAGCAGCGACTTTGGGATGTTTATAACACAGATGAGTATGTCGCTTATCCAGATGATGAACTTCAAGTAGCTTCTACTATCGTTGATGTAACAAATGGTAAAGTCATTGCTCAGTTAGGTGCCCGTCACCAATCAAGTAATGTATCTTTCGGAATCAACCAAGCCGTTGAAACCAACCGTGACTGGGGTTCTACTATGAAACCAATCACTGACTATGCTCCCGCTTTAGAATATGGAGTCTATGACTCTACTGCAACTATTGTACATGATGTTCCTTATAACTATCCTGGTACTGATACTCCAGTCTACAACTGGGATAAAGGCTACTTTGGAAATATTACAATTCAGTATGCACTTCAACAGTCACGTAATGTCACAGCTGTTGAAACCCTAAATAAAGTTGGTTTAGATAGAGCGAAAACCTTCCTAAATGGCTTAGGTATCAATTATCCAAGCATCCACTATGCAAACGCCATTTCAAGTAATACAACTGAATCTAACAAACAATACGGTGCAAGCAGTGAAAAAATGGCTGCAGCCTATGCTGCTTTTGCAAACGGTGGTATTTACCACAAGCCAATGTATATCAATAAGGTCGTCTTCAGTGACGGTAGTGAAAAAGAATTTTCAGATGCTGGTACACGAGCTATGAAAGAAACAACTGCTTACATGATGACCGAAATGATGAAAACTGTCTTGGCATACGGAACTGGTCGTGGAGCCTATCTCCCATGGTTAGCGCAAGCTGGTAAAACAGGTACTTCTAACTACACAGATGATGAAATTGAAAAACACATCAAGAACACTGGCTATGTAGCTCCAGATGAAATGTTTGTTGGTTATACTCGTAAGTATTCTATGGCTGTATGGACAGGTTATTCGAATCGTTTAACTCCTATCGTTGGAGATGGTTTCCTAGTTGCAGCTAAAGTTTATCGCTCAATGATAACGTATCTATCAGAAGATACTCATCCAGAAGACTGGACGATGCCAGACGGACTTTTCAGAAACGGGGAATTTGTATTCAAAAATGGAGCTCGCCCAATATGGACTGAACCCTCTACTCAACAAAGTTCTACACCTGCTCTGGCAAATCAGTCTCCAGAGACCTCAACCTCTCAGTCAAGTGTAACGACACCAAACACAAACACAAATTCAAATTCAAATACATCTACTCCCCGTGCTGGAACCAATGAAAATACGGCAACACAACAACCAAGTACCAATCAAGGTCAGCCTAATCAAAATCCTCAGCCAGTACAACAATAAATTACCAACCACCCCAAAATTGGGTGGTTTTACTATCTTTTTATTTGAAAAAAGACAGTAAAAAGCTCAAAAAATCACTTCCTGTGCTATACTG